>JAWKTX010000016.1 GCA_041398825.1 Planctomycetaceae bacterium
CGAGGCCTTAGCGAACGTGATTCCGCAAACCGTGATTCCGGTCCTCGTCGCGATATCAACCCGGGCCCACTGTTGCCTGAACACTTGAGAATGGACCGACCGATGGGGCCAATGCCCAGAGGCCAGAGACCGGTTGATGAACCTCCGACCGAGAATCGTAGCGATTCTGCGATGAACAGTTCCCCTGACGACAACATCCAGAGGAGACCTCACCTGCAGCCACATCCCGGTGGCCAGATGAACCAGGATGCCTACGTGGAATTTGTAGTCTGGAATAGCAGGGGGCAAATTCTGGTATGCGACGGAGACTTACTCACCCCCAGGCTCACAAAACAGGCTCCACCTCTGAATCGTGGCGTCGCGAGCGAAGTTGTGTTCGAAAGGAATTATGTCCAGGCGGTCCGCCGAGGGCCGAACAACACAACGATTGCGACAATCCGCTCTACTGAGGCTGAATTTGCCCGAGTGCGTGAATTCGGATTTCAGATGGGCGCCATCGGGCTAACACTCTTGGTCGTTGGTTTGTTTGGCGGCTGGTGGATATCGGGGCGCATTGTCCAGCCCATTGCTGAAATGGCAGCGACAGCTTCCGGGATTTCGGCCAATCGCCTGGCGATGCGGATTGACGTTGCGAGACTGGATGCAGAACTCATGCCACTTGGGGGTGTTCTGAATCAGGCATTTGAGCGATTGCAGAAATCATTCGAGCGATTGACGCAGTTCACGGCCGACGCTTCACACGAGTTGCGTACGCCTCTGGCCGTGATTCAGTCACAAATTGAACTAACGCTCTCCAGGCCTCGTTCCGCCGAAGATTATCGGCAGACTCTTCAGACATGCATTGCCTCGACACACCGACTGCAGTCAATGGTGGACGGTCTGCTCCTGCTCGCCAGGGCCGATGCAGAACGATTGGACCTGGCACAACAAACGGTGGATCTGCGAATCATTGCAGAGGACGTCTGTGTTCAACTTCAGGAGAAGGCCCGACAATTGGATATCTCTCTGGAATGCGCGACCCCTGAAGAGCCGGTTTTCGTTCGGGGAGACGCATCCTTCCTGGCGCGTGTGCCATTCAATCTTGTGGATAATTCAATTCAGCACACCCCACACGGTGGCCAGATTCATATTGAAGTCCTTTCTGCCCCGCCCCACGCCACACTCACTGTGACAGATCACGGCCCCGGTATTCCGGCAGAACATCAGGCGCACCTGTTTGATCGTTTTTACCGAGCCGACGTCGCTCGGTCGCGCAGGCATGGTGGAAGCGGACTCGGCCTGGCCATTTGCAAATCCATTGTCGAGGCGCATGGTGGAACGATTGAATGTCAATCGCGAGTCGGTCAGGGTGCCACGTTTGTCGTTCAGTTGCCGTTGAGAGAAACGGGAGCGTCAGAAAACACACACGGGCCTTCAGAAGCCGAACACACGCAGACGGGGTGAATCAAAACACGGCTGAGGGACGGAACGGATTCTTCCCCACAATTCTCTGACTTCGGCTACTGGCAATGCTGGCATTGTCGATGTGAAGCTTTCAGTCCCACCTTTCAACTGTCCGCCTTGCTGAGGCCAATGGTCGAAAAATCGCCGAAACGCTTCCTCGCGATACCTGCGACGAACATGGATGGGGTCGAGGCCGTACCAATTCGGCTCCGGCTGAACAAACGAAGCCTTCCATTGGCGTGCCTCATTCTGAACCAGCTCATCCAGCAGATTTGCGTTCCGCTGGACATCGCGCAGTTGCAATCCTGAACCCGGAAACAAAATCGCGCGAGCGACTGAGAAGCGGATCCGGGAGAGATTGTTGACGGAATGCAGGGGCAAGCCGGTAAAGACCAGATGACAATCCGGATTCCAGTCCATCAATTGTTCGATGCAATCACGAATGGAAGTCATCACGTTGTCCGGGCTGCGGCCGTATACCAGGTCATTACCGACGTCGGTGAACAGTACCAGCGGAGGATACTCGGGTTGAGGATATTGCTGCCGGAGCGAGTGCCAGATACCGCACTTTGAAATCCCCGGCAGCCTTCGAAACCCGAAAGCGCTCCAATCGACGTAGGATCGTCCCATTCCAAGCGACGCAAATACGTCCACGGCCCGGTCCACACGTGAGGTCAGTGCTCGCAACAGTGGCTTCCAGCCGATTGTGAGATTGCTGGCCCCCAGAAGAATCACCGGCTGCCGACTACAATGCGAATCGCATGCGTCTGCGGATTCCACTGCCAACTCAGAAGAGGTGTGGTTCACGGTGAGGCCACAGGTTGCATGAGGAACAACGAAATTGCAATGTCACGGCGACAATTTGCGCATGTTTGGCTCGGGCAATTCCTAAACTGCAGACGGCAAAACAACCGGGCAATCAGGCTCCCCTTGAAGACTGCGAACCCTGACGCTCCTGAATTCCGGATAAGCGACGCTGATACGTGATAATCACGGATTCAAATCACTCTAATCCTTCTTCAGCAACTCCTTATATCGCTTCTGGAACTTTTCAACTTTCGGGCCAACCACAAACTGACAATATGGCTGACGGGGATTCAGCTTGAAGTAGTCCTGATGATAATCCTCAGCAGCATAGAACTTCGTTAGCTCTTCGAGAGTTGTCACAATCGGAGCGTCGAAGTCGTCCGACTTGTTCAACTCTGCAATGACCTTTTCGGTAATCGTTTTCTGTTTTTCGTCGTGGTAAAAAACAGCCGAACGATACTGCGTACCAACATCGCCTCCCTGTCGGTTCAGGGTCGTTGGATCATGGGTATGGAAGAAGACGTCCAGCATCTGTTCGAACGTGATGACAGTTGGGTCGTAGTCAATTTGTATACATTCGGCGTGGCCGGTTAATCCCGTGCAAACCTGCTTATAGGTCGGGTTGGGAATCGATCCACCAGCATAACCCGACTTCACGGCGACGACGCCTTTCAGCCGCAGGAAAACGGCTTCCGTACACCAGAAGCAGCCTGCGGCGAACGTCGCCTTTGCGAGCTTTCCAGACTTTTCTGGTGCGTCGCCATCAGCTTCAGGTGTTGCATTGTCTGAGATGGTCATTGGGTCCATTCCTTTCGCCAATCCGGTCCTGGATTTTGGCATCACCAAAAGTTATTTCCTGACGAATTACTCTACGAATCTGACAACGACATGCAGTCTGACGAATTCGACACAACTTGCCAACGTTTGAGATTCAGAAACCGCTGAACCTTCGGGTGATGTAACGAATATTCTTCGAGGACTGATGAAGGTTTCACGCAAATGGGGAATCCCTGCGTGATTGAGAGCCCCCCGAAATCCGCGTCCAAACTGGGCCCAAACATGACTGAATTTCAGCGAATCCAGGCAGTCCGTTGAAAGGAGGGGCGGGGCGTAACAAGGAACTCCGACGATTACTTCTTACCGCGGTCCTGCGCCAATTTGCGGCGGTAGTTTCGAATGAGCTCCGCATATTCACTATCAATGACTTCTCGCCCCTGTTCCGAAAGACCGTCTTCTAAATCATCATTTAATTCCGGATTAAACCACCCTCTGCCCCTGCCAGCCGTCCTACCGGGAGTTCGTCCGTCGAACAATTGATCGTTTCCTGTCCCTGCTTTTGCCTTGCCGGATGCCCCCGGGGACTCCTGCATTTGCCCGGGAGTCATGTCCGCGGGCAAAACACCTTTGGCAGCATTCTGTAATGCCTCAGCTGCCTTTGACAAATTGTCCGTGGAATGCGTCATACCGTTGGCATCAGCACCGTTGGAGCCTGCCTGGTTTTCCTGCTGGGCACCGGAATCTGAGGTTGATGCAGCATCGGCCCCCTGCGTTCCCTGAGATCCGGGCTGCTGTCCGGAGCTTTGCTGGGCCGCATCTCCTGGTGATTGCTGTCCCTCACCCGCCTGAGATTGCTCCTGTCCGGGCTGGCCCTGTTGAGCTGATGGCTCATCGCTGGCTTCGGTGCCGGAAGCAGGATTCGGACTGGACTGATCGCCTGCTGGACTGGATTGATTTCCCTGACCTGGCCGTTCGGCTTGCTTCAAATTGTTCAGAGCATCCGTAACGCTATCACCAACTTCGGACGGGATAACCGGATTTGAATCCTGCGGTCGCTGACTACCCTGTTGAGCCAGCTGCGCTGCCCGATTGAGTTGCCCCGCCGCCTCATGCCCCGATTGGGAGGCCTGCTGAAGTTGAGATTGTCGGAGCTGCTCTGAAGCCTGATTTGTGGAGTCCGCCGCTTCAGCAGCCGCTCGCGCCGCTTCCCCTGCCTGACGCCCCTGTTGCTGCGTCCCCAAAGCTTCAAGATTCAGCCGTTCCGCCAGTTCATCCAGCTGCGCAGGCAACGACTGCGTTTCGTTTGTCAGTCTTTGCTGCGAGGATTGCTGCGCACCGAGCTGGGCAGCATTGTCCTGCTGAAGTCGATCGAAGACATCTGCCAGTTGATTCAACTCTGCAGCGATTCCAGTGAGCTGACTTTGCTGATCGGGCAGCCCACCATCTTCAATTTGCGAAACGACCTGACGAGCCTGATCGGCCGACTCACGCATTGATCCGGCAGCTTTCGAAAACTGACCAGCGTCTGCTTCGCTAATCGACTGTCTCGCTTTATCAGCAGCGGCCTGAGCGGCCGTTTTCGCGTCAGGGGGCGAAGCACTCTGCTGAACATCTTCTGCGATTTCAGCCGATGCATCGACCAATTGCCGCAACCTCTGAATCAGATCTTCTTCGACCGATGCTTGCGAGCTTCCCGGAGCTCTTTCCTCAAGCGACCCACTGGTTCGAGCCTGATTATTCTGATCGTCATTTCGCGATGTTTTCTGAGCACCGTCCTCGTTTGGATTCTGCTGACTCAACCCACGGGATTCTTTCAATTGTTCAATCTGCTGCCGAACGTCAGACAACTGCTTTGCAATTCTTCTGGCTTCTTCTGATGCCTTTTCCTGTTCACTGCTGCCGGTGTCTGGCGCGGCATCCGCTTCTTCGGAGCGAGGGGAATCGGCCCGGTCGGCGTTTGAGGCAAGCTGGCTGGCGGATTGCCTCAGTTGCTCTTCAAGCTTTTCAAGGTCCTGCTGAGCATCCTGCAGATCACCCTGCCTGAGCGCGCGGATCGCGTCATCAATCGAAGATGAACTCGCCTTTGCAGTTGCTTCATCCGTTTGTGGATCGAGCGGCCCTGCGGCGGCCTGCTGAAGCTCCTGAAGTTGCTGCTGGATTTGTTGTGCTTCGTTACGCATCTGCTGAAGCCGGTCAGCAAGGTTCGAGGCATCACGAGCTGCATCGCGTGACTCTTCCGCCACCCCGTCAGCGACCTGTTGCTGATCCTCTGCAAGCTGCGCAGCCTTCTTGCCGATTTGTTCCAGCTTCTCAAGTTGCGATCGACGAGCAGCCTGAAGCAATTCATCCCGTCGCTTCAACAGGTCTTCGAGATCGCTCGCCAACTGTTTCTGCTCTTGCTGAATGTGCTCTTCACGGTCCTTTAGTTCTTTTTCGAATTCATCCTGTGTCTGCCCCGGCTCCGGCTGATTTCCTTCTCGGTCCTGCTTCAGCTCCTGCGATTGTCTCGCAAGCTCTTCAGCTTCCAGGGCAAGCCGATTAAGTTCCGTCAGGTCCTGTTCAATTTTTGCTCGTTCCTGATACTGCTGAATGACCCGTTTGAGTCGATCACGTGCCGCATGAATGCCATTGATACCGTCCTGGAGGGATTTGGCAGCTTCATCACGTTGTTTCGGTATGGCATCGTTCAGTGAATTTGGTATGTCGAATCGAACGGCACCGCCAATCTCCGCCAACTCTTCCGCAATATCGTGGAGGAGTGGATGTGTCGCAATCTCCGCAGCAATCTCCTGAAGTCGACGCCCCTGTAGCTGCTCCTTCTCGCTTAGAGATCGAATTCCATCCCGAGTAGTCTTGTCCCACTGCTTCCAGAGATCGTTTCGCAACTGATTGCCGGTCTCAATATCGGCCGTCAGTTGGTTAGCCAGTTCGGTCAGCTCATCCAGAATTGCCTCGTTTTCTTCCGTAAGTGCCTTTTTTGCCAGTGGATCGGCATCGTCACGAATCCGCAGGATCCAGGGGCCCCTGATCACAAGATGCGGTTCAGGGACGGGTCGATTGTCAGTCGTCCGAACTCGAATGGAAATCATGTCTCCGGAGTGGAGATCATATTCTGCGAGTGGAAGTCGAAACCGGTGCAGGACCTGAGGCAAGCCGGACTGAAAGCCTTCCGCAGGCAATACCCGAACAGTTTCCTCATTCTTCTGAAGCAGGAACTCCAAAGTTGACACGCAGAAATCGTCCGTCACATTGCAATCAAGCGGAGCAACATCGTCCGGACGTACATCGGTTTCATCCTGCAAGCCAGTGACTCGCAATGTCGGAGCAACATCCTCAAGGACCGTCAGTACGCGTTCCGGCTCTTCCGGCAGCGACAGACTGTCGGCATCCCGAATATCGAGCTCAAAACGTCCTCCACCAACAGCATTAAAATGGAAGACCGCCTCAGTTCCGTCCAGTGACAGTGATCCTTCGACAGGTGGTTCCTGATGTTGATTGGAAGCAGTCGCCACGGTCAGTTCTGCGGCAATTTGTTCGGGTGAGACATCGGGAGACATATCTTCCAGAGGCATGGCGTCTTCCATGAACTCATCGACTGCAATCTCGGAAGAAATCGGCTTCCAGGTTTTCCAGACAAGTCGCGCCTGAATCACGGGTTTTGTGAACTGAACGCGAAGCTCTACCTGACTGCGTTCGAAGACAACCACGCTGCCAACAACACCCTCGATACGTTCCACCGGCCGGCCGGTATAGGCGGGAGGCGTTGATATCAATTCAATCGCTGTGATGGTCGGTGGATCGACGACCTTCAGTTCAAACCAGGACGTCTTCGTTCGACCACTCGTGATGCGGTAAAACAGTGTCTGCTGCGCCGCGGGCAGGATCGCAGAGAATTCCCCTCGAACTTCATCAAACTTCATCAGCAACCAGTCCGTTTGTTCCTGCTGTGTGCGGAGCTCTACGCGAACGTTCTCCGGAAGCGCTGTCTGGTCACCATGACGCCATTTGGGAATCGCTGCGAACGTGACATCTGATCCTATCGGAACGGTACGATTGGCATCCGGAATTTCAAAATAAAGATTTGTCGCTGCATCGAGATTGGCGAACGGAGTCCAGAGTCTCTGCATCAGCAGCAAACTTGTTGCAGGCCAGAGCATTGCAGGCAACGCAGCGATCAGCACCGCCACGAAGATCAAAGCACAGTGTTGCAGGGTTTTGTTACCACGGACCACAGTAGATGCAGACAACCCTGAAATCTGGCCCCGCAACTGCCGACGAAGATGATCACACATCAAAGCGGATCCTGTTTCCGACTTTGATGCATCGGGTGAGTTGACCGAAATGAGCGTTGCGACGCCTTCATGCAGTTCAGGAAAGGCCATATCGACTGCCGCCGCCAGTTCCTGCGACGACACCGAAACAATCATCGGTCTGAACCATCGAGTCCATGCCACAAACACCGTGACCACAATCGTGCCTAGCAACATCAGAAACCGGGCAATTGAAGGCAGGGGAAGGACAAAATCGACGAGGCCAGCCACCAGAAGGCACAAACACAGGGTCAAAATGAAATCGAAGACACCCCGAAAAAAATGATGCAACAATATTCGACTGCGACATGCGCGCAGGAGTCCGTCAAATTCGGGCAGAGGCGATTCACCATCCAAAGATGAAGCCGGTCGACTGAGGTCAGCATTCTTGCTTGAAAGGGTGCTCGTCGACATAAACAGTCTCTGTCAGGTTCTGAATCGAATGCCCCCGGAATCAGCTGCCGTCCACAGCCTGACCTCCGTCACACGATAACGCGGAATTGTACGTGCTGAACAAACCTTTGTCATTGGAAATGACCTCCCGGTATTCATTGCTTCCCCAGCAGTGCCCGCCTCTGATTCCATGACCGGGCCGGCCAATCAAGTATCAAACGGCCAGATACCAGGGGACGAGTTGCGCGAATGCAGAACGGCAGAACGTCCCAGTAGTCGGCCGGAGGGATCATTTCCGAGAGGCATTCCGGGCAGATACAATCCCGGATTCTCAGACGATGGCCTAATCTCAATTTGTCACAGAACTTTGCAGCCAGGGGTTTCTTCTGGCCTGCGAATTGCGGTGCAGTGTTTGATCGAATGCGAATGCGGTGAGAGGCTGCTGAAACTGAGTCAGGCGTTCTTGTGCCTTCATGATGAGTTTACACAAACGGGCAATATTCGGAATGATTTGGTATTGGATCGCCGCCGGAACACTGATTTTTCTGAACGGCCTGTGTGTCACGGCAAATCTGCTTGCATTGCCGGGCAATTGGGCAATGGTCATTGGATTATCTATTTTTGTTGCAGTAATGCCCTTTGAACACGGACCAGGGTGGGGAGCCGTTGGGGTCATCGCCATCATGGCGGTGGCTGGTGAAATCCTTGAAACCGTGACGGGTTCGGCCAGGGCGGCAAAAAAAGGGGCGAGTCGTCGTGCCATGCTGCTTTCGTTTTCACTATCGATCGCAGGGAGTGTTGGCGGTGCGTTCCTGATTCCCATCCCAGTGATCGGAAGTGCAATCGGTGCGGTTGGAGGAGCAGCCGGGGGAGCATTCGTCGGTGCCTGGCTGGGTGAAGCCTGGATTGGTTCCGACAACCGGAAACGCAATGAAGTCGGAGCCGCGGCCATGACGGGCCGCATGATGGGCATGCTGGCCAAACTTTCCATCGGAGTGGCAATTTTTGTTTATACGACAATTTGCTTATGGGTCTGAACGCTGTTTCGGATGCGACATTTGCACATTATCCTTTCCGGGAGTTTTGATTTCCGGGTGACCAGACTTTTATCCGCTTGCGCGGGTTCGTGTCAGAATTGAGGCGACTGTGTTCCGAGTGATAACGTCTTTCGTATTGATCCTCGTTCTGCTGTTTTCTGCCATGCACTTCTTCAAGACCATGGCATCGGGGCGACCGGAAGTTCAGCAGCGTGAAATCACAGAAACGGTTTACAATGTGGATGCGTTCGAGGTCCAGCCAGTGACATTCACGGAGTTGTTAACGGCGTTCGGGACGTCCGTGGCCGACCGTGAAGTTGTTGTTGCCGCTCAGGTCAGCGGAGAAGTGGTCGAGATTCATCCATCACTGAAAGTCGGTCAGGCCGTATCGGCCGGGGCGGCCATCGGCGCGGACGGCGGAACAAATCAACCCATTTCCGGAGATCTCCTGCTGAAAATAGATCAGCGTGATTTCCAGCAGCGGGTGGAGCAAACCAAAGCAAGCATTGCGGGCATCCAAACGGAGATCGAGCAACTGTCGCAGCAGAAAATGAATGCGGAACGACAGTTGGCTCTGGCCAGGCAGGATCTGCAAACCCTGCAGGATGACTACGACCGCGTGAAAACTCTCCGGGATCGCGGTGCGGGCCTGGCAACAGACCTGACGCGATCACTGCTCGAACTACGACGATACCAGGACACAATCGTCCAGCTGGAAAACCAGATCTCTTTGCACCCCCATCAACTGGAAGCCGCCCGGCAACGGTTGACAGCCGCTGAAGCAGATCTGAAGAGAGCCAACAACGATCTGCTGCGCACGGAAGTGGTGCCGCCGTTCAGCGGCGTTCTGTCGGAAGTCATGGTCGAACAGGGGCAGTATGTTCGTAACGGCGAACCACTTGTTCGCATTGTCGATTCATCACGGATTGAAATCCCGGTGAGCCTGGGTCTAGAGGATTACTTACTCATTCAGGATGCAGTCGAAAGTGGCCATCCCCCGGAAGCATGGCTTGCAGAAAATGAAACAGCCCCTGCCAGATGGAAAGGGTATGTCGTGCGAGTTTCACCGACAGCCGATGCTTCTTCACGTACCATCGAGGTCTTCATTGAAGTTATCAATTCGGATCAGGACACCCCACTCCTGCCGGGAACATTTGTGTTTGCTCGAATCAACGGTCCTCGGTTCGACAATGCGCTGATCATTCCGAGAGAATCCATCGTCGAAGATACGGTTTTTGTCGTGAACAACAGTAGCGACAAGGGCATTGGGCATGCAGAAAAGAAACACCTGAAAACCGGACGTCGATTGCAGTCGCTCGTGGTTGTTCACGAGGGACTGAAGGCGGGTGATCGAGTAGTCATGACGAATCTGGATGTCATTCAGAGCGGTACTGGTATTTTGCCTCAACAGACGATCTCACCCATGGACGAAATCCAACGGATTCGTGTCCCCGTGATCCAAATGCCGGACTAATTGCCTGACGAATCCAATTGGACACTCCGAGGCAGACCGGCATTTCTGATGGTCGACGCCCCAATGCGGGGACGATGCTCCCGCCCGAAACGAAATTAATGGTGAACAAACACCACGCCCACAAAAGGGCGGGATTCGCGGCTGGGGAGATTCCCAGGAGGTCGATTGCCCGGAATGCAACAGCAATGTGGAATTTTCCGTGGCGAATGCCCGTTACTGCAGTTCGATTCACTCAAGCATCAGTGCAAAGCCCGACGAATCCGACGGATGAGCGAGACAATTGGGGCAACGAATGTCTCTATGAAACAAAGAACTTGCATCGACTCTTGCGAGTTTTAGAATTGCGGGAAACTGGCACTCTGCGCAGTTTGCTGAACATTTTTGCAGTAAGGCCTCTCGGGGCTGAATCGCCGCTGGGCGATCAGCAGTCAGAATGGGGTCATGAAGTGAGTCAATTCAGCAGTTTCCTGGGGAGTTGGGTAAACAATGGGCAAGAAATATCTGAGCCTTGATGAAGCCGCCGACATGTTGGGGGTTTCAAAGGATGAAATGCTGAAACTGCGGGATGACGGCAGCATCAAAGGGTTTGCCGATCGAGGCGATGTGAAATTCCGCGAAGAAGACGTCGAGGAATTTCTGCGCAGTCAGCAAGTCGATTCTTCACCCGATTTCCCAATCCTCTCCGCTGATACAGGCTCGGTGCTGGATGATGACGATGAGGTCGACTTTTCGGCATCTGACAGCGACGTGCGTCTGACATTCGATGAGTCCATGTTCTCAAATGACGACGACGATGCCATTTCGCTGGATGATTCGGACAGTGACGTGCGTCTCTCGGGCGATTCTGGTCCAAAACTCGAATCAGAATCCAGTCCCACCGACGATTCGATCGATCTTTCAGGGTGGGACAGCGAAGTGAAACTGTCTGACTCAGACAGTGACGTAAAGCTTGTCGGGGCCGCCACCGAAGGCGAAATTGACGCCGAGGATCTTGGAGCGACTGTCCAAATGAAAGACTCAGACAGCGACGTACGTATGGCAGACGATTCCGGAGACGAAGACGACGACAGCGGCATCTCAATGTTCGATGATTCGGACAGTGATGTGAAGCTGACCGGCGCGCGCACCGACGCAGATATTGACCTGGCCGGATTGTCGTTGGACAATTCCGACAGCGACGTTCGTCTGGCAGATGAATCTGGCGACGACGACGATGACAGCGGCATCTCTTACTTCGACGACAGCGACAGCGACGTCATGCTGTCAGGTGCCGACGGCCTGCTCTCGGAAGAAGACAGCGACAGTGATGTCAAAATCGGGGGGCTTGAACGCACCGATAGTGACATTCGGTTGATTGATGATCCGCTCGGAAAAACCGATGGCGACTTTAATCCGCTGCCTGACGACAGCGATCTGAAATTGCTGGACGCAGGTTCGGCCGTTCAATTTGATGACGACAGCGGCATTTCGCTGGAGTCTGCTGATACGGGAATGAATCTGTCGGCCGACGACAGCGGAATCTCACTCGAACTGGACAGCGGCATCAGTCTGGACGCTGACGATAGTGGGATCTCGCTGGAGAGTTTCGACAGCGGAGCCATGCTGGACGACAGCGGCATCACTCTGGACGCTGATGACAGTGGCATTGCTCTGGATTTCGACGACGACAGTGGAATCGCACTGGACCTGGATGACGACGACGATGATATGTCCCGCACCATGCCAATGCAGGCGATCCATGGTAGCCTGCCCGGAATGGGCGAATCCGGCGAAATGACCACCGAATTCGCTGTTCCTTCTGGCGATGATAGTCAGTTTGAACTGGCCGGTCTGGACGATGACGAAGACGATGTCGGCGGCACAAGTGTGCTCAAATTCGATGATGACTTCGATGACAGCCAGACAATGGCGGTTGCCGATGTGGATGGCGAATTCGCTGATGAAGAATTCGGAGATGATGACGCCTACGAAGATGAATTCGCCGACGAGTACGACGATGCGTCCATGGAAGACGAAGGCTACGCCGACGACTTCGACGACGAGGACGAAGACGGTGTTGGCGCCGGGTTTGCCGCTCCG
Source organism: Planctomycetaceae bacterium (assembly GCA_041398825.1). Taxonomy (NCBI): domain Bacteria; kingdom Pseudomonadati; phylum Planctomycetota; class Planctomycetia; order Planctomycetales; family Planctomycetaceae; species Planctomycetaceae bacterium. Next base: position 12,321 of record JAWKTX010000016.1, read on the forward strand.
GCAGCCGCGGGGCGGGGGGCTGCCAGAGCAGCTGAGTTCGACTGGGGCAATGGCCTGAAAGCTGCCCTGGCTCTGAATACCGTACTCACCCTTCTGAGCGCCATTGTGGGTGTCGAACTTGTTCGAACCATGTGGCTCTGGACAGCACCAGGCGAAACGAAGTCAGGGATTCTGGAGATGATTGGTGGATTGTTTGGCGGATAGCCTTCGATGAACCACCAGAATTCGTAGAATCAATGAAGCCCGTCTTTCGAATGCCGGAAGGCGGGCTTCCTCTTTCTGTAATCTGTTTCAGAAGCACTTCATTGTCACAGGCTACCAGAGATTGTCGCTGGCCAATTGTGACGTTCTGTCATTCTGGTGACCTGTGAAACTCCGACGCCTGCCTGAAGACTTCCAGGTGGAAGAAGTTGCAACCATCGCGGAAACTTCAGGACGTTTCGCGCTTTACGAACTACAAAAGCGTTCCATTGGAACACCAGAGGCCATTGCAGCGATCGGCAGCATCTGGAAACTTCCCGGACGCCGTATCGCCTACGGCGGGCTGAAAGATAAACACGCCGTCACCTCTCAGTTTGTTTCTATCCAGGATGGTCCCCACACCAGCCTGCAACACGAACAATTTCTGCTCAGTTACCTTCGACAATGCGAACACCCCTACAGTTCCAGATGCATTGACGGTAATCGATTCACCATCGTCATGCGGGACCTCAGTCGGCGCGAAGCAGACTTCGCCGTCACTGCTCTTTCTGCCGTCGAGGAATTCGGGTTACCCAATTACTTCGACAACCAGCGATTCGGGTCGCTGGGATTCTCAGGAGAATGGATTGCGGCCGCTCTTTGTCGAGGTGACTATGAACGCGCACTTTGGCTGGCTCTGGCAGATCCGCATCCGGATGATTCGTCAACCGAAAAACAGCAAAAGCAAATCCTTCGAGATCATTGGGGACAGTGGGTCGATTGTCAAAAGGCACTTTCGAAATCACACCGAAGAAGCATTATCACGTTTCTGTCGGATAAAGTGAAAGCCGGTAAGCCGGCGGATGTCCGGGGAGCGTTCGCAAGAATATCGCCGGATCTCCGAGGCCTCTACCTTTCCGCGTGGCAGTCAGCCATCTGGAACCGAGTTGTTTCGCGACTGATCGAGCAGATCGTTTCATCCACCTCAGAGAGCGGGATAACATCATGTCACGTCGAACTCAAGAGCGGCCCTGCATGCTTTCCCCTGTCAGCGCCACCTGAAACTGTGCAGAACGGCCTTCTGCAACACCATGCCTGCGAAGATGCGGCTCTTTCTTCGCGGCAATTGATCCGTCAGCAACTCTCGACAATGAAAGTACAGCTGCCGAGCGCAAGAATTCCGCAGCCCGATGGTGCAGTTGGCAGGATCCTGGCCGAAGTATTGAACGAAGAAGGTTTGTGTCTGAAGGATGTGCGTGTGAAGTCACCTCGGGACTGTTTTTTTTCGCGAGCATACCGGAGTGTCATGATCATGCCTGAAGACATCAGTGCATCGCTGGCCGAGGATGAGCTTTATCCGGGGCGTCTCCGGATGACGCTGCGATTTGAATTACCACCGGGCAGCTATGCAACCATCTTGGTAAAGCAGCTCACATCCGTCGCACAGGAACGCAATTCATGAATGTCGAAGCTGGGCAGCGAGGCACGCCGCCGGACTATCTGAAACAGATTGCCCCTGAAGTTCTGCAGAGCATCCTGAGCCCCGCAACGATTCATCAGCCGGTCATCGATCAGGCGATCATCAAGTCCCGGCTGTCTGACTTTATCGTGGAAGAATTGCCAGCATACGAACCCTGTGGTGACGGCGAACACTTGTTTCTCTGGGTCGAAAAACGCGGGCTGTCCGGACCGGATCTGATCGAACGCATCGCTCGACGCCTTCAGATCAGGTCCGCGGACATTGGCATCGCCGGTCAGAAGGATCGGCACGCTGTCACTCGGCAATTTGTGTCAGTTCATCGAAACTGCGAACCCCGATTGTCGCAACTTGAGTCCGACGACCTGACGATCCTTTCAGTGACAGCTCATCAGAACAAACTCCGGACCGGTCATTTAAAGGGCAATCGATTCTCAATCGTTCTGCGATCAGAAAACAAACCATTCGAGCAGAACTCCGTTGAACGACTTCAAAATGCCCTGGCATCCATTTCAAACCGAGGATTTGCGTCAACATTCGGGACGCAGAGATTTGGCTTCGATGGAGAAACACTCAAGACCGGCCTTTGTTTTCTGCGCGGTCAGTTTTCGAAAAAGCGATGGCCCTATCATCAACAACGATTCATGAGCCGATTCGTTGTCAGCGCGGTGCAGTCGGCAGCCTATAATCTTGTTTTGCACGACAGAATTCTCAATCAACAAATCGAATCACCCGTCTCTGGCGACATCGTAATTCGAAAACAGGGAAGTCGCCCGTTCGAATTTAACATGGATATGCCTACCGAACCAGGTCAGGTAACCGCTGATGAGACACGACTGATTCCGGCTGGGCCAATGTTTGGCAATCGCATGCTCGCAGCCAAAGCATCGGCAAGGGCCTATGAGCTTCGCGCGCTTGAGTGCCTTGGGATTCAGGAGTCAATGTTTACCAGGCAAGCGAAGTTCTGCCCGGGAACTCGCAGAATCGCCATCGAATTTCCGGAGAACGTTCAGGTTCACTCGGTTGAAGGCGGCCACGTGCGGCTGGAGTTTGAACTGCGGTCGGGAGTCTACGCGACAACATTGCTTCGGGAGCTCATTCATATCTGCACAGACACGCGGGGAATCAATGAGGGACATCAATCACTCGGTGAGGATGACTGAGCGTTCTTCTGCTTCTTCAGAACCGCAAGCTGAAATGCATGACGGACATCGCAACGGCGGCCACGAATCCCACACGCACATTATCGTTGAGTCGAACACGAAGGGATTCCGCCACACCGGCCAGCAGAACCGCCGGCGCGACGATCGCAAGTGCCAGGCCGAGAGAAATCGGCGGATCGGCGGCCTCGGGGTTGTGAGTTTCTCCCCAATACACCCACGTTGTCATGAATGTGCCAACAACGACGAATGACATCAGACCTGACCAGGATTTTGAACGATTCCACGGCAACCTCGGACCTCGGAATGTCAGGCCACATAACGTTGCAGACCCATCACCGAACGCAAGGATGGCAAGAACCGCGACACCAATTTCAAGGTGGCCCGGAAAGAGAAGGACGGTCAACAGAACGGACAGAGCGTATCCCGCCACAGCAGAGGCTCCGGTGCCTTCGCCCTGCCTCTGAATATGTCTGAAGCCATGAAATATCCGCAGCGCGATCACGGCACATGCAACGACAACAATCCAGCGTAAAGTGGGTGTGATCGGGTCGGCATGCGATTCGACGTGCAACCCAAAGGCGAGCAAACCAGGGGCCATATGCCACAGACGGCGTTTGAGCTCACGGTACGGTGGGATTTTGAATGTAAAAGTGCTGTTGCTCTGATTTGCAATCGGTGCGGCGGATTCCGTGATGACCGACTGGAGTGAGGCAGTTGCGGTGTCAATGGCTTCAAGAGTCGCTTCGGACGACGATTCGACGGCCCGATTCTTCCTGACCGGCAGACCCTGCGGATTACGAATTTCTACGCTCATCGTCAGTCCCCAAAGAGCGGAAGCTCCTGCATGGATTGTCGCGTCAAGAGATGCGAAATGGGTCGATGGCTTTATCAGTGCACCGTATTCCTGAACCGTAGGCACTCGATTCGGGACACGCTCGCTGATTCAAATGTCCGCCAACGCTGGCGCAAACCACGACTCTTAATGAGATCGTTCAGGCAGATTGCCAAAGGCGACAGAAAGTTGCTATGCGTCGACTATCTTTGAGAGCCGTGGCGAGAATATCCGAAAAACCTCAATCTTCCGATATTTCCGCCTGTCTGCAGGCCGCGGATGCACGCCCGGGATGGCTTAATCAGGCATTCAGCGACTCGTCACTGCCGGTCAACAGTTCGCGCAGTCGACGAATCGCCCGCAGGTACCGCATTCCCGCGGCCGGAGGCGTCAATCCGAGCGCCTGCGCGACTTCGCTGTTACCAAGATGCTCGAAATGCCGCATGATGATGAGCTCGCGATCGCTGTCATCCAGTTGGCTGAGCGCGGCAACAAACCGTTGTTCCATTTCCTTTCGCAACGTCGCCGCAGCCGGAGTCAGCTCATTGTCTTTCAGGAGCGATGCAAGATCTGCAGTCGAACGGTCATCATCTGTATTCAGAGTGCTCAGGTTTTGTTCCCGGTCGACACTCCGTCGCTGGGCAGTCCGATGGCGACGATGCATGTCGATCATGCGGTCCTTGGCGATTTGCCTGAGCCAGAGGTGAAAGGGCATCACCGGGTTTTTTATGTAATCCATCATGCGCTGGGACGCTTCCATCAGCACGTCCTGAACGACGTCACTGGCGTCCACGCGCCGGGAAACGGCCTGATCCAGTCGCATCTGAATCATGCGACGTACGGCTTCTCGGTGCCGGTCCATCAGGCGATTCACAGCATCAAGGTCGCCAGCCTGAACGTGCTGCAAGAGTTGCAGGGTATGTTCACCTTCCGGCCACATGAGGAGTACTTTCGACGGATGTTTTGTTTACGTGAATCTTCAACTGACAAAGACAGACTGTTCGCTCATTCTGGTCACTTACTTCCGTGCGACTGCTGTCGACGAATTTCGTACAACAGAATGCCTCCTGCGACAGCGGCGTTCAGCGATTGAATCTCGCCCATCATCGGAATCCGCAACTGCAACTCGCATTGTTCCAAAAGCTTTGGATGAACGCCAGTCGCCTCACTGCCAATCACCAGAGCCACAGGACGATTCAGACTGGTCTGCCAGCAGGATTCCTCAGCCTTTTCAGAGGCTGCTGCGACGGTTATTCCCGCATTGCGCAGCACGCTGGCAGCCGCGGACAAGTCCGGGACTCGGAACAACGTCGAATAGTTGACGGCCCCTGCTGACGACCGTGCGACATGCGGTGTAACGTTTGCCTGCTCCCGATCTGCGACAATAATCGCGTCAGCTTTCACAGCATTACAACATCGCAGAATTGCCCCGAAGTTGTGGGCATCCTGTATTCGGTCACAAATAACAAGCAGAGGAAAACGGTCACTCCCTGTATTGATGCAGTTCTGCTGGATCCAGTCCTCAAGCTGCTGCTCATCACCGCACGGGAACTCGCCCATACAAGCAGCCACCCCCTGATGGTCCCCGGAACGCGTTAGTTGCTGAATTCTGTCGGACGTAACCTCGGACAGACGCACTCCGAAGTCCAGCGAGTAAGTTCGGACGATCTGCTGAACTTGCGGGTCAGCATGTTCCGACAACAGCAGCTCCAGAACCGGCCAGCGAGCTGACTGAAGAGTTTCGAGCACGGCATGACGGCCCCACAGCCAGCTTCGCTGATGACTGGCTGCCCGGGAATGAGTGCGTCTCGCCATCAGCCCGTCTCCTCAGGCGAACCGATGAATCGGGATCCGGACTGCAGTGAATACCCATTGATAAAATCACCCGCGTCCATTGCGCGGCGGCCTTCCGGCTGAATACGGTGGATTTCAGAAACTCCCTCAAGGCAGGCAACCAGTAATCGCCCCTGAACGACTTTGATTTCGCCCGGGACACCGAACGTACCGGTCCCGAGAGTCCGCTCGCTGTCGTCCGGAAGGACAGGTTTGGCACGAAGAACAATACAGCGAACCGGCGCTGCAGCACCTTCGATTTGTAACCAGGTTGAGGCTTTCGGCCACGGCTGCATGGCCCGGACCAGACAGTCAATTTGTCGGGCTGTTTGATTCCAGTCGATGACGGCTTGTTGCTTTGTAATTCTGGGAGACAGCGTCACCAGAACATCGTTCTGCGGCTCAAAAACAGCGCGGCCTGCCTCAAGCTGGTTGCAACAGTCCAGAGTCAACGGAATGCTCAAGCTGGCAAGCCGCATCATCAGATCTCCAGATGTTTCTTCCGGATGAATTGGTGTCTGGACTTTGCCAATGACCGGCCCGGAATCCAGCGCCGGTTCGATTTGAAACATCGTGACACCGGTCACCTGATCGCCACACCAGATCGAATACTGCACAGGTGCAGCACCCCGGTGTCGGGGCAACAGTGAACCGTGAAGGTTGAACGCTCCCATCCGTGGAATGGCCAGAAGCTGAGGGCGAAGTATCTGGCCGTACGCAGCGACAACGAAGAGATCTGCATCAAAGGCCTGCAGTTGCTCCAGAACATCCGGCTTGTTCACGCGTTCCGGCTGCAGCACTGGAATGCTCCGTTCCAGGGCGAGCTCCTTCACTTTGTTCACGTGGCGATGATGTCCGCGTCCGGTCTTGTCTGGCTGCGTCAGCAACCCGGTCACAATATGCTCAGACTCCATGAGCGCTCGAAATGGGGGCAAAGCGAATTCGCCTGTACCCATGAGTACAATTTTCAAGGCCACCTTGCTTCGTCTCCAAAAACATCGAGCCACTCCGGCAGGAGTGGCTCACGAGAACTCATTTCAATTCTGCTGCTGTCAATTGCAGACCGGCGAACCGCCTTTTAGTCCGGAACAGCTAGTTCCAGAATTTTTCGCCATGCCAGTTAATCGGAGGATTCGTCTCCACTTCCACATCGCCATGGACTCGCGTCTGGCATGCCAAACGAACGTCTTTGCCCTGATTGCTGAGTATTTTGATGCCCAGCAGCGGGTTGAGCTTCGCCCACAAACGCTCCAGCAACCCCTTGCGAGTTACATTCTCCTGCCCTTTCTGAATAATCACGTTGCAGCTGCAGCAGGTGCCCAGTCCCATGCAGTTCACAATTTTGTGGGGGCCGGAATACAATTGCACGCCGTTCTTTCGGGCGACGGTCCGCAGATCTTCGCCTTCCTGAGCCTCGACAGTAACCTTTTCGTTGACAAACTTGACTGTTGGCATTGCGGTGCGAACTCTCGTAAACGCGAAAAAGATAAGGTGCAACTTTCGCCAGTCCATGAACGCTCATGTGGCCGAGCAAGACTTTAATCAACAAGCACCGGTAGTTCCAGACTGCCACCCCGGTCCCCGTCTCTGGGAACATCTTCAACAGGCATTTCGATCGACATCCTGCCCTCAAACCTTCACAATACCGCCGATTTCGACCACGACCTTTCCCTGGGTAAATACGGAACCTGCCCGGAATCTGATGGTAAAAGCGGCAGCAACCGGTTCTTGCCGACGGGACCGGCCCCGATTTTCAGCCCATTGCTTCATATCATCCGCCTAAATCCACAACATCCGCCCTCATCCACTCAGGATACTTTGACATGACGCTGAAACAGGATTCCGCCGGTTTCCTTGCCCGAAGATCCTTTCTCGGCCGCGTTTCGCAGGGCGTCGGCACCTATGCCCTGGCCGAATTGTTATCAGCAAATGGTCGAACTCTGGCGGCACAGGAATCGGCAGCCACCATTGGGACGGACCGCTGGACAGGGGTCGTTCAGACACCCCATGTGGTGCCACGAGCCAAACGAGTCATCTTTCTTGTGATGGCTGGCGGGGCTTCTCACCTCGAAACATTCGATCATCGGCCTCGTCTTGCCGAACTGGACGGGCAACCGATGCCCGACTCATACACGGCAGGTCAGCCAATTGCCCAGTTGCAGGGAAAGAAACTCACGTGCCTGGCTCCACAGCACCCTTTCACCAGATGTGGCGAATCCGGCAACGAAATCGCCGACATCCTGCCAAACCTGCAAACGGTTGCTGACGAACTCTGCATTATTCGTTCAATGAAGACGAATGCGATTAACCACGATCCCGCTCACACATTTATGAATACCGGCACCACGATCAGCGGGCGTCCCTCCATGGGAGCGTGGCTGCAGTACGGTCTGGGTTCAGAAGCTGAGGACCTGCCGGGATTCGTTGTGCTGACGTCGGTGGGCGGCGGCCAGGCTCAGCCGATCGCAGCACGACAGTGGCACAGTGGATTCCTACCGTCTCGGTTTCAGGGCGTCGAATTTCACAGCAAGGGTGATCCGGTTCTTTACGTCCGAAACCCGCCCGGGGTTACTGCAGACCAACAGCGAGGGATCGTCGATGCCGTTCAAACGCTGAACAGCTTCCGGAACGAAGCTGTGCATGACCCTGAAATCTCAACTCGAATTGCCCAATACGAAATGGCATTTCGAATGCAAACCAGTATTCCTTCCCTGATGGATTTCTCAGACGAAACCAAAGAGACTCTCGACCTTTACGGCACGGCCGGCGCTGATGGGACGTTCAGCGCGAATTGTCTTCTGGCTCGCCGACTTGCTGAACGAGGTACGCGGTTCGTGCAGCTCTATCATCGTGGATGGGACCATCACGGCGGTATCAGGAATGGATCCAGGATTACAGCCGGGCTGGTCGATCAGGGCGTGGCCGCATTACTGAAAGATTTGCGGCAGCGCGATATGCTCAAAGACACTCTGGTTGTCTGGGCTTGTGAATTCGGACGTACTCCCATGGCCCAGGGAAATGGCCGGGACCACCATATCAAAGGATTTTCGATGTGGATGGCGGGTGGCGGAGCAAAGCCAGGCACGACATATGGCTCTACCGACGAACTCGGCTACAACGCTGTTGAGAACGTAGTTACTGTTCACGATTTTCATGCAACAATGCTGCATTTGCTGGGCATCGACCACAAGCAATTGACGTATCGCTTCCAGGGCCGTGACTTCCGCCTGACAGATGTGCATGGCGAGGTTGTTACTCCTATCCTGGCATGATTTATTCTGGCACGGTCCATCGCAGCGATTCGCATGTTGAATCGATTCGCATGCTGAATTGCTGATCCCGCGCCGGGAGAATCAGCTCCCTCTCTCGACAACGTCTGCCAACGATCGGACGACCGAGACAGTGACGTCTCTCTGCGCAAGATACGACCCAGCAAATTCCGGATTGAATCCCAGGGAATCTGGAGCGAGCCCCTGGCCACGTTCAGCGACCGTTTTGAGACAAATCCAGCAAAATTGCCAAGCGGGCTGGCACGAGTTGAGTTAATTCTCCGGACGAAATCCGGAGACCACGACAACTGGACGTCTTCCTGAATACCGGCCGCAGAATCCCATGGAAAATAAGAGCATCGTAATCGCGGGTGGCAGTGGGTTTCTGGGAGTCTCGCTGGCTAACCATCTGCGGAAGTCCAATTTTCGTGTGACGATACTTTCCCGCAATCGCCCACGAGTCACCGGCGAATGGGACCATGTTCAGTGGGACGCGCGTACGCTCACCGGGTGGGAATCTGTCCTTGATGGCGCTACGGCTATCGTTAACCTGGTCGGCCGTTCTGTCGACTGCGTCAAGACGCCCGATCACTGCGATGAAATTCTGAGATCACGTCTGGAATCGACCCGCGTGCTTGGGACAGCGATGAATGCCGTTTCCATGCCACCACCGGTTTGGGTGCAAATGAGCACCGCCCACATCTACGGAGATCCTCCGTCCCTGGTCTGCACGGAAGAATCACCATTCGGCTATGGACTGGCTCCGGACGTGGGCAAAGCCTGGGAAGCAGAATTTGCAAGGTCAGTTCGAGACGATCAGCGTGGTGTCATCCTGCGGACGAGTTTCGTCGTCGGGCGAGACAGAGGAGCTGGGGGCGGTGCTCTTGCTCGCCTTCGTTTTTTAGCCCGACTGGGGCTCGGCGGTAAAGTGGGTACGGGACGGCAGGGAATGAGCTGGATTCATGAAACAGACCTCAATCAAGTCGTTGAACGGGCGATTCTCAATTCGTCTTTGCAGGGGCCATACATCGCCAGTTCTCCTAATCCCGTCTCTCAGATAGAATTTATGCAGTGTCTGAGGCGTTCTCTGCGTATCCCAATTGGGTTACCCGCGACAGAGGCGATGGTTCGTTTCGGTGCGAAGTGGGTCCTTCGAACGGACCCAGAACTGGCACTTTACGGACGTTACGTCGTGCCCAGCCGCCTGATCGAGTCTGGATACACGTTCGCCTACCCTGAACTGCAGCACGCTTTAGCCGACTTACTTTAACCCGTGAAGATCAAGGGCATTGGATTTGGTTTCGGCGCGACGAAGCCTGCACTGTTTTCCGTGCTGCCCCTGAGCCGACTTCGCGCGACTTTCTCTTATCCGAAACATGGCGGTGCACGATGGTTGATATTTACTCCATGCTCTGGAGCAAGACGGCTTCGAAAGTCCTGCTGGCTGTTTTTCTGATCTTCGCGGGGATGATGCACTTTGTGAAGCCAGGCTTCTTCCTGAAAATCATGCCCCCATATCTGCCGCTGCATAAAGAGCTTGTACTCGTAAGCGGCCTTTGTGAAATTCTGTTGGGGGTCGCCCTGCTTGTACCTCGGTGGTCATGTTGGGCCGCATGGGGAGCTATCGCACTGTTCATCGCGGTGTTCCCCGCCAACATTTATCTCTACAAACATCAGGAGATTCTTCCGGCGCCGGCAATCGTTCACCTGCTTCGCCTTCCGTTGCAGGGGGTGTTCATCTTGTGGGCGTTCTGGCACACTCGGTGAATGTCATTCCGCGTGGGCTGGCTGGTGCTGTATCGGCAATGAATGGCATCGTACTGACGCCACGAATGCTTATTCGCACTTCGCTTCCAGATGGCGAATGATTCGGCAGGGATTTCCTGCAGCAACGACGCCGTCAGGGATTGACCGGGTCACGACGCTTCCAGCACCAATCACGGTCCGGGAACCAATCTCAACACCCGGTAGAATAATCGCCCCTCCACCAACCCAGACATCAGAACCGATCCGGACTGGTTTGCCGAATTCCTGCGTCCGCCGCAGTTGTGGATCAAGAGGATGGGTGCCTGTATAGATTTGTACGGATGGCCCGAAGAAGGTAAAGCTGCCGATTCGGACTTCACAGACATCCAAGACGACACAATTGAAGTTGAAGTAGACGCGTTCTCCGAGGTAGATATTACTGCCGTAATCACAAAAGAATGGGGGCTGCATCCAGACGGAATCGCCGCCAGCTCCCAGTAACTCTTTCAAAATTCGACGACGAGTTTCCGTATCCCTCTCACGAGTCGCATTCAAGTCCTGACACAGATCCCGCGCGTGCTCTCTTTCGGATATTAGTTCCGAATCCAGGGCATTATAGAGCTCGCCGGAGAGCATCTTTTCTTTCTCTGTTGTCACAACGCTTCCCTTCTTCCCGGCAGTTTGGTTAACCGCCTTTCAATCCGCAGGCTTGTCACCGAAATGGATGTTCATCTCTCACATTGACTGCCGATTTTTTCTCTTATGAACGCAACCAGCTGCTCTGCGTCGTCAGTCCCGATCCGGAGGCGCGTGTTTCGAAGCTGTAGAACGACGCAGTCTCGACCCCACAAATTCCAGACCCATCCGCCCTGCAGACTCATATGAATTCCCCATCCATCGAGAAACGTCGTTCGTCCAATCGACGCGCTGACAATGTCTTCAAACAAGACCGTTCGGCGAAACAGTGGTAAGGGTCCGAAACCGACCTGCAACCGATCCGACTGACTTTTCACTTTGAGGTAATGAAACCCCGCGGCGAGAAACATCATCAACAGCCCGACGAGCGGAAACAACCAGGGGAAAGGCGGCACGTTCCTCAGCACCAACCCCAGGACGATCATGACGATAGCTACAGCATAAAGCAGCCAACAGAGCGGCCCTCGCTGAATATGATGGTACGACAGGGAGTCTGTCATCGAGGCCTTCTCCGTCATGTACATTTCCATTCACATGTGCATTCAACTGAGGTGTTCGAATTTCAGTTCGTATAGCGCGGGATTTTCTGCAGGAGATTCCTTTCGAAATCAATGTGTCAGCCACGAGCTCAGAGCATTCAACGGACTTCCCGGCTGGGAGTCGCAGGACCTCCCTTGCAATATCATGTACTGATCGATGCCTGAAATGGAATCTCAGTTCGACATCCACGAGAGATCTCAACGGAACTCCTGCCGCACCTTTGCAAGATGAAAGGCAGATTCACGCTGGTTGGCCTCCGCCTCAGTTCCGGCTGTCGCGCGTCATCAGCGCTGCGAATCCGATGGATCTATGAGCATTGGCGTGACTGAAGTCCCTTCTCGCAGACGTGAAGCAGACAGGAGTTCCATATCCGCCCAGTCATCACAAGGTTGATCCTGGTTCAGGGGCAAAGTCACATATTCGGCGGGATTCCCACCAGATCCGAATTCCCTGGCCTGCCTTGCTCCGCCTGCAGGAATCACATTCAAACCCGCACAAGAACCGGATGGACCAATTCTTTTTGGGGGCCCTCGTGTGCTGCATGCGAATGGTTATGACTGAATGGTCTCGTCCGGAAGATTTGTTCCGGCCTTCAGCCATACGTGTGGTCCTACAGAACAGTTCTGACCAATCACGGTGCCGGAATCGATAACGGTAAATGGCCGTATCACGGTGTCTCGTCCGATTAGCACCCCATGTTCGATGCTGGTTTGCTCGGGCATCTCGATAGTCACCCCGGAAACCATAAGGTCATGCAGGATTTCGCGTTGAATACTGGACCGAACTTCGGACAACTGCGCGCGGGTATTCACGCCGAGTGCCTCTTCGATCGTCAGACTGCAGCTGGCTGTTACCCTGTGCCCGGCATTCATCAGAATTCCGGGGCAATCAGTCAGATAGTATTCTGCCTGAACATTGTTCGGCTTCAGTTGATGAAGTGAATCCAGTAAGAGTGGCGTGCTGAATGCATAACAGCCCGTGTTGATCTCTGTGATCTGTCGTTGCAGCTCGGTGGCATCTTTATGTTCGACGATACATTCAAATTCGCCGCTCGCATTTCGCACGACCCGACCCAAACCATCATTGGCGGCTGTATCGGCAGTTCCAATCACACAGGCCGCGCCAGCTTGCTGTTGAGCATCCAGCAGCGCTTTGAGCGATGTCCCCTTCAACAAGGGCGTATCACCAGCAAGAATCAGGACCGAGCCCTGATGATTCCTGAGTTGTGATTCGCACATCATCACTGCGTGGCCCGTGCCTTTTTGCTCAACCTGTTCGGCAAATTCGACATCTTCATGATGCGACAGGGCATCTCTAACCATATCGGCTTTGTGCCCGACCACGACAATATGCTTTGCTACACCGGCGGCTCGCGCGGCATCCAGAACATAGTCGATCATCATCCGACCACAGACACGATGAAGTACCTTGGGCACTTCCGACTTCATTCGCGTACTTTTGCCAGCAGCCAGAATCACCGAAACAGGAGCAGTCATAACGACAAGACTTTCAGGATCTCGACAAATCCGTATGGTTAATAACGCAGTCCGATTTGTCCGATGAATGCGGTACCAAGATCGAAATCCGGAATGGATGCATTCCCAAAGTTCACACTTCGATCAAACGCCCATCCACCTTCGAAAAACCAGCTGTACCACGCCGACTCCATGTTCAGCCCGATCAGGATGCGGTAGTCTTCGATTTCGATCTGATCGTTTCGCGTCACTGCGGCAAACGTATCCTGAATGCCGTAACCTTCGATGTGATATTCGCCTCGAACGTAAAGCCACTTTGACCACAAAGTTTCGTTACCAAGAAACAGACTGATACGAGCTTCAGGATACATCAACTGCCATTCCCAGTAGTCGTCCCGGTAAATCAAGCCGGCATACGGAATGACACGCCCTTTCACGCGATCCAGATACATCGCACCAATACCGACGGTCCAGTACTGATCCATCTGGAACAGCATGATGCCGCGACCATCCAGCTGAAACGCATCACTTCCCGATCCATCAAAGTCGGTGTTGTAGGAAGGAGTGATTCCAAGACTGATGCTGTAGGGACCGGCTTGTGGCGTTTCGAGTTCAAGGTCGACACCAAACCGAAACAGATCCGTCGGCATGCCAATGCTGCCACCTGGACCGTTCCAGTTGCGATACCCGAACTGGTTCGTCCAGTTCAGCATCCATCCTTCGATAAAGGGGGTCGTGTATCCAAGACGATAGTCAACGCCAAAAATGTCCATGCTGCCGGTTGCACCACCAGGCCCGGACTGGACGGTTCCGCTGGGTATCCAGGAAACATCAAGGGCATTTTTCCAACCGTAACGATATGGTCTCGGTCCATTGGCGCCATACGTGGTCAAACCCTGGGTCGGGCCTGCCTGAGGCTGAGCACCATATGGAGTGTAGGGAGCATATGGCGAGGGCTGGCCATATGGAGACGGTTGGCCATACGGACCGATCCCGCCATTCGGCTGTAGAAACGGGTCCGAAGTAATCGGTGGTGAGAACGCATTCCATGTGGTGACGCCCGGATCAACTGGCATACCGTCGGCAGTCATGGGCGGAACAACCAACGGGGAAGTGCCGTACATCTGACCAGGCATGACCGGAGTCGGAACACCCCCCGGATCGGGTGACTGAGCGCGGAAGATCGTTCCAGGGTCCTTACGGATTCCAAAGACAGATCCGGCGGATGTCAGCCTCGCCAACGAATCAGACGTGGTATGGAAGATGGACGGCGTTTGATCACGAAGCGGTTCGGACTGTCCGAAGGCTGATGTCATCACCAGTTGAAGCGCAATGGCTGCGATGGCAGACAATTGAAGGGATTTCACGGGGACACCTTCAGTCGTTGAGAGGAAGATAGAGGCAGGCAGCTTACAGCTGGATGAGATTGGAAGTGGAATGAGCGTCCATTGCCATCAAGACAGGATGGAAGAATGGCAGGGACTTGAGGAGAAGTTGCGGATTCTTTGGAAAATGGCAATTCAGGTCAACATCAACCTTTCGGTGCCAGGCATCATTGGCCATTTGCATCCCGGAAAGGAGTTTTCCCTTAAAGTGAATCCGCAAAATCTGCCGGAAGGGACGTTCTGAGGACCGGATGAGATCACGCCTGGACGACTTCGAACTGAATGTTCGAGTGCGGGCAAGCGTCACTTATGACACCTGCATTCTGCCGGGTTGAACATGCAGCTCCGAATACCAGGCAGGTTCCCCGGATCGCGTTTCCGTTCGGATGCCTGTACGCTCAACAGGTCTCGCGAACGATCAGAAATTCTGCGAATCACCATCAAACCCGGCAGATGCAGGAACGCCATCGGTCCGTGAGGTGTATTTGACAGACGCTCGTATTCATGCAACTCGTCTGGACGAGATTCGACAGCTCGCCAGAACTTATTGATGAGGGCGAAGCTGGTTACTGGCGGGGATGAAGCTGGATGGTGTCAATCTCTTCCAGCGTCGCACCATCCGGCGCGATGACGGCGGATTGGTTTCCGCCATTTTCGGAAACGGGTAGCAGGAGTTCTGTTTCGCTGGTTATCGGCGCGATCGCCCTCGTTTTCCGGACCAGGCCATCGGGGAAACTCACCGACGAAACACTGATCACCAGGGTGACGCACGCAGCCAGAGCACTCAATGCACTGATCACAGTGAACCGGCGTGTTGCAGTGTCCGGAGCTACGGCTACGGACCTCTGCGCTGGTATCAATGCAGGAGTCACACTGGCTGCGGCGGTAGCACCAGTTTCAGCCAGGTTACGTGTAGCCCTAACAACATGAACATCAAACGCGGCATCAAGTTGAGTGGGGATTTCCTGCCGGAAAAAGTCCCCCAGCAGTGTATGCACGGCGGCTTCATCCAGAACGGCAACTCTGCTGTTTGATCTCTGGGAGTCAGTCATTTTCAAATCCTTGTTCCACCAGTATTTCTGCCAGCCTTCGGCGAGCCCGTGAAAGTCTCATGTCGATAGCAGCAATATTCGAATTCATGGCGATGGCAATTTTTGCCGTAGACCAATCGAGCGAATACTTCATGACGAGGACCTTTCTGTCGTCCTCGTTCATCAGTTTCAATGCTTCGCGCACCGAAGTTTGTTTCTCTGAAAAATCGATCCCGGATTCCGGAGCGGCCGGAGAGCTCACCATGTCGTCCATTGCCGGCAACAGGCGACACGAACTGCTCTTTTTGCGAGCCACATCGCGAAGCCAGTTCTGCCCAACTCTCAACAGCCAGGCTCGTGGATCCCGAATCGGTTCTCCTTTGTAATCATAAAACCGAAGAAAGGCCTCCTGAACGGCATCATAAGAACGCTCCGCATCGCTGCACTGGGCGTAGAAAAACGCCCACAGCTCTCGTGAGTGACTCTTATAATAGGAGTTCAGGAATTCCCTCCGATCGCCATCGTCAGGCTGTTCGGATTCGTTTTGCTGCATTGAATGACCTTGAACGGAGATTCCCGGGGAGGGAAACACCCGATATTTGACTCGTCCTTCGACGCAGTTGCCTCTAGGACGCCTGGGAGATCGTGATCTAACAACGGGCCGCCTGAATTACGGTCTGAAACCGTAATTGATGGCGGAATCCGAAAAAATACGCACATCCGTTCGCATCAACAAGCCGACCGGGCGATTTTGCGCTCAACATGCCGTTCGGGACGGATAGTTTAGACTGAAACAGGACGGCTTCGTCAGCCCCCGCGGCGTTCCCTGTAATCAAGCTGACCATGCCAGCCCAGCTTTCGATGGAGCGTTCCGTAGTAGCTGTGACCTGGCATGCGGACCAGCTTGAACGTCGGTGAAGCTCGCCGAACGATGATGCGATCGCCCGCAGAAATGGGTCGGTGAATCTGACCGTCAATGACCATCATGACTCCGCGCGGCGGGTCGGCGACAGAAAGGACAATCGTGCGATCAGCCGAATCGACAATCGGTCGGACGGTCAGTGTGTGCGGACAAATCGGCGTGATGGCAAAGACTTCCAGTTCCTGCCGGAGAATTGGTCCACCAGCAGAAAGATTATGAGCCGTCGAACCCACCGGTGTACTGACAATGAGACCGTCACAGCTGAATGTCGTGATTTCTTCGGCATCAATTTCAAGATGAATATCCAGCATCTTCAGAGATCCGCCGGACGTAATTGTGACCTCGTTGAGTCCCAGATCTTTGTGAACGAGACCGTTAGCGCCTCTGTGTTCGCATTCAAACATCAGATGTTCGACAATCGTGTACTGACCGGATTTCAGAAGAGAGAACCCTTCTCGAAAATCCTCCGGGCTCAGGTCAGTCAGAAAGCCAAGCCGACCAAGATTGACTCCGACAATCGGAATCTGTCGAGTGCCCAGCTGACGGCAGCCTCGCAGCACTGAACCGTCACCGCCCAGCACGACAACCAGATCCGCGCTTTGTCCCGGGGGAATTTTCTGGTGACGAGAATATGTGCCCACCACCTCGACGCCGCCGACGGAATTGAGAAACGGAATCAGTTCGTCCCACGCATCACGCACTTCCGGCCGTTCACTGCCCGTCAGCACGATGAGCTTTAAGGGTGCGTCTGTCATTATTGTCCTGCGGCTACTGACTGGAGTCGTTAAAAGGGAATCCGGGGCGGATTCATGAATCGGGCGAAACGAATCGCCTGTGAAAGGGCAGACACGAAAGTCCCGACAGCACATGATCCTGGTGTAGCGGGCACTTTGGCAAGCGAATGAGATTTCTGCATTATTTTTCGATGAACGAAGTGGTGCGATGACTGTATTGTCGTACGTTTCGTGAACCAAATCCGCCTGAGCACGGGCGATTTTGAATATCTGGCGTCGACTCCTGTTGCGCAATCTGCCAAGCTGCGCGGTGAGAATGCTTGTCAGGAAACGCTCTTGTCGCCGAAAGAAATCGTCGACGACCGGAACAACCCACGGTAACCACAAACTGTCGCTGTCTCAAACCGCAACCTATGCCAGACTCTCAATCGACTCTCACCTCGACATCTCCAACTGCCAATCGAGTAGCGATTGTTACCGGGGCATCGGCGGGAATTGGCCGCGTTATTGGGCAGCGTCTGGCCAGCCAGAACTTCACCGTTGTCCTGGCCGCGCGGTCCGAGGAAAAACTTCGGTCACTCAGGTCCGAGCTGCAGTCGAAAGGCCAGCACTGCGAATACGTCGTGACAGACGTTTCTGATCCTAATGATCTGGAACGCCTGGTTACAAGAACGCTCGAACAATTCGGCCGCATCGATGTCCTGGTCAATAACGCAGGGATCGATTGTTTTTCAGAATTTGCGAAGGTATCCACTGAACAGATTCTTCAGACAATTGAAATCAATCTGACCGGAACCATTCTGCTGACAAGGCTGGTGCTGCCGCATATGCAGCAACGTCAGTCAGGATCCATCATCAACATGGCGTCGACAGCAGGTAAGCACGGTCCGGCCTATGGGGCCGTCTACGCAGCGACAAAAGCCGGACTTGTCGGATTTACTCAGGGCCTGCGCGGGGAATTAAAATCGACGGGTGTCAATGTGACTGCCATCTGTCCCGGGTTCACACGAGACGGTGGTATTTATGATCGCATTGTCGCGGCCACCAGCAAGCGGACTTCACCGCTGATGGGAAGTACGACCGCCGACAAAGTGGCAGACGCAGTTCTGAATGCCATTAAAAACGGCCAACCGGAAATCATCGTAAACTGGCCGCCAATGCGTCCCATATTTGCACTCCGTGAAATGTTTCCCCGACTGGGTGAATATCTGATTCTGGCGGCCTCGCGAAGGTTTCTGCGAAGAGCCGCGATGATGCACGCCAATGATCAATTGAAGGAGTGACGCCCGTCACGACCGTTACACAATGAGTGTTTCAGAGTGAATGTGAGTCAGGATTCCGGGCAGCTCTACAACCAATCGCACGGCCATGGCTCGGTCTGGCTGATCACAAACCGGATGCAACACATTCCTGTTCGGGTTTCGCGATGTCAGATCCAGCCAAAGCAGGTCGCTGTATTTGAGGCATACCGCGGAGCCTTTCGTTTTCGTCCGGCATGGAATCCGTCGACAAACCACCAGGCAAATTACAGCATGGGAATTGCTGCCTGCAAATGTCTGGTGACAACGGACGATTGCGGCCCGGTGGCTGTCATGTGAAATCGACGAGAATGTTCGCCCGTTTGTTCAATCGTAACATCCAGACGATCGGCCGGCAGAACCTCAGCAATTCGGTCGGCCCATTCAACCAGACAAAGAGATTCGCCGTTGTTCAGAAAATCATCGCCACCGATCGCCAGAAACTCGTCAACGTCGGCCAGACGATAGGTATCAAAATGGGCAACAGGAATTCGGCCCCCCGAATACAACTGCAACAGTACAAAGGTGGGACTGTTGACCTGATCAGTATCGATTTCAAGGGCAGCGCAAAGAGCACGCACAAATCGCGTCTTACCCGAACCCAATTGACCGTTCAGAGCAATCATGTGTTGCGATGTCAGCACGCCTGCCATCTGCTGGGCGAGCTTATCGGTGTCAGATTCACAATGGCTGTCAAAGAGTATGGATTCGGACATGCAGAGACACTCTTCAGGCGGATTCATCAGTATCGCAGGCGTGAGACGGAGCCTGGATTCGAACGCTGCAGTTTGGAGAATCACCACTCGAATTGATAGCATACCGAAAAGGTTTGATCGTATTCTCTGCAAACGCAGTTGCCCGTGAATGCACCTGAGACCCTGCGTGCCGGAGTTCTGCGACCTGCAACTATGCGACGTCTGTTGTGTGCAACAACTGAGATCACTCAATCGATGATGGGCTTCCCCGACATCAACAGCGACGTTCGCGAGAACCCGTATTCGCCGCCCGGTGTTCGGCTCGAACCATTCGGGGCATCCGAATTGCAGGACATAGGATTTGCGATTGATGGAAAGGCGATTATTGGCGGTAGCGTCATCACACTGCCGCCGATCTGCATCGTCTCCGGGGCCGAGGTAAACCTGTCCCGGAACAAGCGGCAGATCAGCCTGAACAGCGTGTTCGCCGTGCCGGCATTTCGCTACATCTACATTGGGTGGGTCGGACTCATGGCTGTGTCAGACATAGCGGATTCGTCAATGCAGATACCCCGCACCGCGTTGACACTTGCTGACGTAATCAGGTGGTCCCTGTATGTGTTGGCGATGATCATGATCCTGATCATGGTCTTCGCCAGACAGCATCGTGCAACCGTCACCTGGTATGTCTCTCGCATTGCGAAGAAACAGGATTTTCGAAAACGGATCCTGTGTCACACGTCGGCAATTACATTTGCCGTTTCTGTGGTAGCAATTCTTTTGGGGGAATTTCGGGCGATGACAGGCGGGGCATTCGGTTGCCTGGCCAGTGCCTTCATCATCTACAGAAATTTAAGAAAGCCGACAGCACCGACAATTGTGAATTGGGAGGATGGCATATTCAAACTCGAAGGATTTTCAGACACATTTCTGCTGAAAGCATCACCGCATGCCGGGCTTGTACTTCCTTCAGGTCCCCTGCCCGGGGAAATCATTGACTACTGTTCATCCGGAAACGGGACAGCCGCCTCCTGAGTTTCTGGTTTTAACTGGCCTGCCAGGGCGTCACGAATTTCGCGAGCTTTCGCCCGATCTGCCTGAGCATTGGCTGTTTCACCAGCCTCCTGCAGCTTCGCAGCCCGAAGTTCGTAGGCTTCTGCGACACGATCGTCAAAACGGCGAGCGGCCTCGAAATCCTCTATCGCCTGATCGTAATTCTCCATCGCGAACCAGACGTCACCCCGAACAGAATATGCATTGCGTCCCAGAAGAGTGTCCTGGCCGCCGTTG
Organism: Planctomycetaceae bacterium; assembly: GCA_041398825.1. Lineage (NCBI taxonomy): Bacteria > Pseudomonadati > Planctomycetota > Planctomycetia > Planctomycetales > Planctomycetaceae > Planctomycetaceae bacterium. Next base: position 32,887 of record JAWKTX010000016.1, read on the forward strand.
CTGACCAGCGCTTCTTCGCTGTCCGCCATGGCTTTCTTCATGTCGCCGGTTTTCATCCACGCTTCCGCACGACCGGCAAGGGCCAGACAGTTGCCGGGACTTACAAGAATTGCTCGAGTGTAGTCCTGAATAGCAGCGCCATACTGTTGGCCATTCATCAGATGTTGAGCTCTGCGAATCCACGCCTCCGGCTTGCGGGCGTTTGCCGCAGCGTCACGGGAAAGTTCGTTCAGTTCCGTGAGCCATTCGACCTGCTGAGCATCCTTCTGGGCGTCTTCGAAACGGCCAAGTTTGGTTAATGCTGCGTAACGATGGCTCAGCCACCTTGAATCCATTGGTTCCAGCTCAATCAGGCGCGTGAAAGCTTTTTCCGCTTCGTCAAACTTTTCCATCTTCAGGCAGATGAGTCCGCAGTTATTCCACGCGGTCGGATATTTGTCATCCAGCTGGATCGCTTGCTTCACATCCGCCAGCGCGTCTTCGTATTGCTCCAGCTTCATGCGAGCAAATCCGCGATTGTTCCAGCCGTCAACGTACGTGGAGTCGACTTCAATAGCCTTCGTGAAATCCAGCAACGCAGACTTGTGGTCGTTCTGTGCCAGTGCCACCAGCCCTTTGTTGTTCCATGCCGCCGCCATTTGCGGATTCAGACTGACGGCAGTCTCAAAATCCTGATTCGCCTCAGCCATCAGCCCCTGTGACATCAGAAAGTAGCCCCGAAAGTTATACAGGTCGGCATTCTTCGGATTCAGACGAACTGCTGTGCTGAAGTCAGCCCGTGCGTTGGCCATTTCGCCCTGAAGCACGTAAACATCGGCTCGCATTCGGAACAGATTCGCATCGTCCGGCTGAATACCAATTGCCTGACTCAACGATTCAATCGCAATGCTGTTCTTGCGCGCCGTGACCGCTGCACTTGCTTTCTGGATCAACTGCTTAACCGCTTCCGCGTGCAACTCTCTGGTAGCCTCGCTTCCGGAAAGCGATGCGCCGTCTTGCGCTGGTGATTTCGCCACATCTGATGGAGCAGAACTCGACGGATTGTTGATGGACAACGGGATGCCCGCAGAAGGTTCAGAAGGCTGTGAATTCGACCCACAACCCGTCAAGGACAACATCAAACCGGCAGACAAGACTATCCTGCGCATTTCAGTGGCTCCATCCGTGGACCAGTTACGTTGGCAATGCCAGGCTTTTAACCCAGTTCATTAATGAGTGTCAATGTCGACTTCGCAATGCCCGCCTTTAACACCGCCCCGACAGACGCATGGTTCGCCTCACCAGACGGTGAACCCAACGAACCGCACGCAGTCAACACTCCGCAACTAAGCCACGACCTCTGCAAGTCGTCTGGGGAAACTGGTTTGACGTTCTGACATAACGCATCAGCAGACGCCAAAGCACTTCCGCTGCAGGGCAACGAAAGTTCCTCGTCTGCCACCATGGCCTTCCTGACTGCACATGAAGTTCGCCAGGGAACCGGGAGAGGGCGATAACCCACCACACACAGCGAAGCTCGGCATTCCCTGGAATTTTGGTCTTCCAGAATTAGTCATGGCCAGACGATCTGCACTGGTATGGTGACCATGTCATTGCCATCGTTGGCATGAACAGTGACGACGCCATCTTCAATTCTTGCCAAGGGCAACTGGCTGAACGTGAGCTTCAGCCGAAGCTGCTGAAGATCGTCTCTGGCAATTTCAACATTTTCAAATTCGACATCAAGCTCCAGCGGGAAGGTATCAATATGACTGATCTTCCAGGCTTTTGGCAACGTGCATTCAACCGTCGCTGCCACCGACATGTTTTTCATGGCTGGCAGCCGAAAATGCTCCGGTTGCACTGCGACCAGTTCATCAGCATCTCGATCCGGACCGCGGGCCAGGACCGGAATGTGAAGATACGGCGTCGCTTCATCAGTCGTCGTGACCTGCACAATACCACGCTGGATTCCACGAGGCAGTTTTTCAGAGATCGTGATCCCGATCGTTGTTCGACTTCCGTTTTCATCGCGCTGACGATCGATCACCCTTGGCGTAAACAATGGTGTCGAACTCATGACTTCCTCAACGCGGAAGGGAGCTTCCGTCAAATCTGAAACCACGACGTTGTGTTCGACAGTATGGCTGGATTGCCCAATGACATACAGCGCCTTGGGCTCAATCTGGATTGTCTTCTTCGGCAGCACCAGCTTCAGCGTCAACGTGGTGGCCCGAGGTTTTGGATCATTAAAATGAACTGTCACGGTGTACTCATGAAATCCTGGTGCTTCCGTCGCCGTTTTTACAGGCAGAGTCAACCTGCCTGATTCCCCTGGTGCGACACTGTGGCTGCTGATTCGCGGTTTCAGGCATCCGCAGCTCGGCTGCATGTCCGTGATTTCGACTGGCGAATTGCCCACATTTCGAAACAGGAAAGTGGCATTGATCTCCGGCTGCTGGGGAACCGGGTCGTTGCCAAAATGCATGAGGTACTCGCTGAAGACCAGGCTGGCTCGATCACCGGAGACAGTCAATGGCGGATATTCACCACGAGAAGCAACTGTGGCAATAAGCATCGGAGTCACCGCAAGCAGGACCCCCGAAAGGGTCCACCGGCCGGACGAAGCATCGGCGCGACTTTCAACCTTTTCCTCAGCAGACATGCCCTGTCGCATCGAACTCGTCACTCCATCTCTGGTTCATTACGAAACTGCCGCCGTGATTAAATCTGTCGGAGTCATTTCCGGTCCACGAAGTTGGTGACCCGTCAGCTCACGGTCGCCCTGAGAATCTCTTTTACCCAGAGCGGAGTATACCCAAATCGGCCGCTCGGCCGCAGCCCCGGGTTAATTCCCCGCGAACCAACTGCAGCCCAACAGAAAAACTGACACCGCGCCAACAAACAGACAAACCCGAGAGAACACGGCCCACAAACCACAGCATGAACATGAACAGATGCCTGATTTTCATACTGCCCAAAAAACAGGCAACGGCAGCATGCTGCATTTAGAGGCAGTAATGCCTGAAACACTCAGGATTGGGGTTGCAAGGATTCTGTCGGGTGTTATCGTTATGACGTCGCAGTCAAAGTGATGTCAGGCGGTTTCTGCCGATGGCATCCTTCAAGCGGCAGCAAGTGCTGGTCTTATTCATGTGGATAGGACTGTTTCGGAGCAAGGATGGCCGATGGCTCAGTTGCAGGGAGAGAATGGCGTGCTGGTACTTTCACGAAAAACGAGTGAGCGAATTCTGATTGGTGACGACATTGCAATTACTGTCGTGCGAATCGGACCGAATTCTGTTCGGATCGGAATTGAAGCGCCAAAGACGATGAATATCGTTCGAGAAGAGCTGTGTGACTTCAGCGGTCGGGGCACGAGCGTCGTGGCCACGGATGCAGTCGTCGCTCCCACAACCTGAGCAAGTTTCTCCGGGGAGGATGTCCTGCCGGGCCCTCCGGGAAATCAGAATTGATTACAGGCCGAACAGAAATGTTCGGCCTTTTTCATGCGCCAGGTGCCGACGGCCCCTCAGTATGTCTGAATTCTGAATTTCGCGTCACGAAAGGCCGCCCCGCCCGGTGGCCGCCGTCTGCCACGCCCGAAAGTGGTCTTTCCGAGTGTTTCAGGTCCAGGTTACAATCCAGCAGATCGCCGCAGATCCTGTGGTCGATCTTCCCTTCCTGCCTGTTCCCGCCTCTCGCCAGCTCTGGCCCCCTGCCCAAATCCACTCCCCTCAACTTCCTTCACTTCCACTCAACAACCTCCCAGATCCCTGTCGCTCAACGCCCCCTACCACTTTCACGAAACAACCGGTCATGGTTTCGGGACAAAAGTCGGTCCACATCCCAGTCATGCCCCGCGAGGTGCTGCATCAGCTGCAGCTCTCGCCCGGGCTGTCGGTCCTTGACGGAACGGCTGGCGGTGGTGGACACAGCGCTTTAATTCTAAAACACATCTCACCCGGTGGCCGGCTGGTATCCATCGATCGCGACGCAACGATGCTGGAACTGGCAGCGGAAAGACTGCGGAACGAGTTTCCGACACAGTCGAACTACCAGCTCTATCACGGCAGCTACACCCGGGCGGCGGAGTTTCTGTCCGCGGCTGGTCTGGAGCATGCCGATCGAGTGCTGCTTGATCTGGGACTGTCTTCGGATCAGCTTGCCGATCGGGAACGTGGATTCGGATTCGATGCAGGTGGCCCCCTGGACATGCGATTCCATGCCGCCGGGACACCCACAGCAGCAACACTTCTTCGAATCTCATCGGAAGCGGAGCTGGTTCGAATGATGGAAGATTATGGCGACGAACCTTCCGCGAAGAAGATTGCTGCCGAAATCATCCAGCGGCGTTCCCGCGGACAATCCATCGAAACAACAGCGCAGCTCGAAGACTGCGTTCAGGCCGCAACGGGCCAGCGACGTGGTGCGGGAAGAAACCCTGCAACTAGAGTCTTTCAGGCCCTTCGTATCGCAACGAACAACGAACTGCAGCACGTCGAGCAAATGATGACAGAAGTGCTGCCTCGAATATTAAAGACGGGCGGCATCGCCGTCATTCTTACGTTCCACTCACTCGAAGATCGCATCGTCAAGAACGCATGCAAAGGACACCAGGGATGGCAAGTTCTGACAAAAACTCCGCTGGAACCAACCCCGGCCGAAGTACGACTGAATCCACGCAGTCGCTCAACAAAACTTCGAGCAGTCCGGAAGCTGTAGAACACACCGACGAAGAAACCTCAGGCGGTCTCTCCCTGGAAACAAAACTCGGCATGATCACCATTGTGATCCTTGTGCTGACGTTTGGATTTCTGGTCTACCGCAAGGTCGACATGCACCAGCAACGCCTGATGCAGGCAAGCATTTCGCCCCAGAAAGCCAGTGCTTCCGACGCGCCACTGAACCCGTCCGATCAAATCAGTTCATTTATCGATGCGTCGCAGTCCAGTATTGCGTCTGCAACCCATCCGGGCGAAACGCTTGAAATACATTCAGCGACTGAACTCGAAGAACCCCACAGTCCAGGTCACGAAAGAATGCTGAACGACAACCCGTTCAGTGATGGTGAATTATTCGCGCAGGAGCCCACTGCAAGCACATCGGAACCAGCGACAGCAGTAAACGGATCCTCCCGAAATCTCAATCTTGTGGTGCCCGATCGAGAAGAACTTTCAGATCCATTTCGAATGGAAACTGCTCCGACCGCGAACACACCGCCAACGGAGGAATCAACCATCGCCCTGGCAAACACGGCTCCGCAAGCAACAGAACCAAGACTTTCATTTGACTCGCTGAACGAACCTGCGATAGCGGAAGCAAAACCGCTGAACTCAGAAGCTGAACAGCCCACCCTCCTGCATACAACCCCTGAAGTCGATTTTGACTTCGGAGAGAGCAACGCGGTGGAGCCGCCAGCTCTGGCGATGCAACCTGAACACAATGCAACGCCGGATTTGGCGGCGGGCGACCTGGGTTTCGACGCTGGCCGCCCGGCTTTTCCAGCCACTGAGAGCCAACCAGCACCGGAGTTGGTATTTGGAGAATTATCAGAGGAAACAACGCTGGCCTCCAACCATGCACGCCCATCGTCAGTTCCGGAAGTTGAGGGACTTGACCTGAATGGCGCTGGCGCAGACGACGAACCAGGAGTCGGCGTTGAAATTGCACCATCGCTGCAACCACAGGAAACTTCGTTCTCCGGAAATGATCCGGCCCCTATGCTTTCGTTCGATCCACCTCAGCGAGAGGCGGGATTGCAGCCCGAAAAAGCCGAGTTGGAAGTGCAACTACCAGATTTCGGTTCATTGTCGCAGCCAGAGCAGCCCGTCGAAGTTGCCATGCTGGATCCACAGCAGGTACCAGCTGATCCGTTTTCAACAGAACCGAGCCGCAAAGAAACAGTTGATCCGTTTTCGTCAGCAGCGCCAACGCTGCCACAGGCAAACCCACCAACTCTCTCCTTCGACGATGAACCTGCATTCAATCTTCATTCGAACGGAACGAAGAACAGCGCACAGAGTGATTCGTCCACGGATGCATCCAATGCAGGCGTTGAATTCTTTGGAGAGCAACCGCGAACCAGGGCAAACCCTTCGTCCATCATGTTCCCTCGCGCGGATGGCTCTAGTCCTCAACAACCGGGCAACCAACGACGCAACAATTCTGGCATACGCGATGGTAAATTCAGTCTGGCAGCGTTCAACAATGTCACCGCAGTCGAACCTCCTGTTGACGACGGTGGCAACTATGAAGTGATCACAGTTCAGAATGGCGACAATTACACCAAAATTTCAAAGCGTGTTTATGGAACCATTCGTTACTTTTCCGCGCTTGCGGTCTTTAATCAACATCGAATTCCGGACCCTTCACGCATGCGGCCTGGCATGAAGGTACTCACACCGCCAGCCGACCTGCTTGAACAACGCTACCCCGAGTTATTCGTCGACAGCAAACCTCGAACAGCACTGCCAGCCCGATTTATTGTGAGAGAAGATGGCTCTGCATGGTATCGGGTTGGTGAAAACGAAACGCTGTCGGAGATTGCTGAACGATATCTGGGGCGATCATCACGATGGATAGAAATCTATCGATTGAATCAGAGTATACTCAGAGATCCAAACCGACTGAAAACAGGGCTGGTCCTGGCCCTGCCAGATGATGCTGTCGAAGTCAGCATCAGTCCGAACTAAATCCCGAACGCACCGCGCTGTCGACAGCCTGTTGAAAAACGGGACTGGCTCGAACAGGAGACCTTAAAACACGATGGTTTCCAGTCGTCCTGCGTGCCGGTCGCGGCTTTTCAACGGACAGTTAGGCTGCAGTTGTCATCCATTAAAACCGGATGTCATTGAGCCGAAGATTTGCCGTCAGACGGATGGTTCTGTCTGGCGGAATCGGGAAGACATCAGCTCGGAGTGCTATTCCACTTCTGGACGTTCGGCACGGAGCATGGACCGTTTCAGACCGGCATCGGAATGATTCAGAGTCTCACCGCACTCATGCATACGACGAATGACTGCTTCTGCAGTAACGCAGAGTGATGGAGAGATGGGCTGTCCCGCCTGCTGGAGGGCCTGGGCGGTCCAGACGTTACAGGTTTGAGGCAAATAATAACTCTTTGCTCCCCGATAGAAGCGACTGTAACCGTAGCGGCCTTCACCAAGGTCCTTTGCCTCACCATCGGCACCACGCCTGCACGTCGCGGCAATAAACTTTGTCAGCGATTCGAATTCGTCCGACCCCAGTTCCAGGGCGATCACGTCGCTGTGATCGAAAACCAGGTCCGGGCTCAGGTCAAATGCAGCCACATGCATCACGCTGGGTGTTGGCAAGAATGCGGCCTTCATTGCCGTTCCCATCTTCAAGCCATCCATCCGATAGAATCCTTCGTCACCCCAACCAATTTCGACGTACCTGAACTGCCTGAACTCTTCAATTTCAGGCCAGACTTCCGGTGTGATATCTGCCACACGCAAAACGATCCCGGTATGCCAGCCATGACCGACAACAAAGATCGACTTAATTGAATTGCTTTCCCAGGAGACCGGCTGAATGCTGGCAGATTGCGCGCGGATCACCGGTCGGGAATGAATGGCCTCCTGCAGCATCGAACATCCGGACAGTGGAAGAACGCTCGCCGCGAGCAGGATGCATTGACTGATCCTCAGTGCCATCTTGGGACGCCTCATGATCGCCACGATGAATTTTCTGTGCCGTCGACCAGCACACAGATGAACCGAGTGATGTTCTTCCGTGGAGCGGGATTCAGACAAGAGCAGCAGGCGATACTTTCGGGATTCGAGCCTGAGTGATCCTGTCACAGCGGCATCCGCTGGCAATAGCTGCCGGATCCGGTGCCAGTTATCTAATTCAGCACTGCTTCTGCTACCAGTTTCCCGATATTCAGGGAGGCAGTGGCGGCGGGCGATGGCGCATTGCAGACATTCAATGTTCGTTGATGTCGCTGAATCATGAAATCGTCAACTAACCGACCGTCCAGTCCTAAGGCCTGCGCACGAACACCTGCCGGAGCAACAACCAAGTCATCGGCCGTGATCTCAGGCACCAGTTTCTGAAGTGCTCGAACAAAAGCCGTTTTGGACAACGATCGATGGATTTCACCGAGCCCCGTCTTCCAGCATCGCATCGCCAACTTTCTGAATCCGCTGTAGCACAGCGATTCAGTCAAATCCCGCATGTTGATGGTCTTCCAGTTATAACCCTCCCGCGCCAATGCCAGAACAGCATTGGGCCCACATTCGACACCCCCATGAATCATGCGAGTGAAATGAACGCCAAGGAACGGAAACTGCGGATCGGGAACAGGATAAATCAGTGTCCGGCAAAGATGTTCGGCACCGGACTTTAGTTCGTAGTACTCGCCGCGAAACGGCACAATCCGTTCTCTGAGTTGCTGGCCACTCAGACGCGCGATTCTGTCGCTGTGGAGCCCGCAACAATTCACCAGTTGCGCCGCTTCGAATTCTCCTGCACTGGTAGCGATGGTCACACGTTCGGTGGATTGGCGAATGTCTGTCACTCGTATGTTCAGCATTACACGACCACCGGCTGCTTCGATCAGATCCTGAAGTGTTCGGCATACGCCCGGGTAATCAACAATACCCGCGTCCGGAACATGGATGGCGCTGATCCCTGCACAATGCGGCTCCAGCTGCAACAACTGCTTACGGTCGATCATTTCGCAACGAACGCCATTTTGGGTGCCTCGCTGCAGAATGCTGTTCAATGATTCCAGCTGAGACTCTGACGTCGCAACGATCACCTTTCCGGTTCTTTGCCACGCGACACCGTACTCGTCGCAAAACACCTCGAGAGCCTGCCGACCCGCATGACAATTCTTTGCCCTCAGCGAACCGGGCTTGTAGTAAATTCCGGAATGAATGACGCCGCTGTTGCGGCCCGTTTGATGGAACGCAACCGTCGCTTCTTTTTCCAGAACGATGACACGTAATCGGGGCTGCCGACGGATCAATTGCCAGGCAGTCGCAAGTCCGACAATGCCGGCACCAGCCACAATTACGTCGGCCGTCTCCATCGATGCTAGCTCAATTCCTGAATGATGCGTTCGACGCTTTCCAGCTGGGACTGCAGACTGGCGAGTGTCTCACGAATTTCGTTGACGACGTGGGGCGGTGCTTTGCTGACGAAACCTTCGTTCGCAAGTTTCTTCGAGTGGCCTTCGATAAACCCGTTGAGTTTTTCGCGTTCTTTCAGTTTGCGGTCCAGCTCTGCTTCACGGTCGATCAATCCTTCCAGAGGAATGAAACCGTCTGCATCATCCAGAGCGAAACTCGCGGACGCACCCGGTCGAGTGATGTCCACGCCCGCAGCTTCCAGCATGGTTCTTGCCAGATTATCGAACTGATCCGCAACAGCCTGAAGCTGGTCAGCCACTTCCGGCTGACACTTCATAAATAACTTCAGGGGTTCCTTCGGGCTGATCTTATACAACGCTCGCACATTGCGAATTGCCACAATGATTGTCTGGAGGCGTTCGAATCGTTTTTCCAGAGCCTGATCGATCAACGAAGAAGGCAGTTCAGGCCAGGCCGCAATCATCACACTTTCCGTTGCCTCGACCTGATCCGTAAGACCTCGTACTGGCGCGAGGTGATTGAGGCCATGCCAGAGTTCCTCCGTGATGAACGGTGCAAAAGGATGAAGCATTCGCAGCAGCGCGTCGGTTACAACCACCAGCACCCGCTGCGCAGTGGCACGGGTTTCTTCGTTTCGAAGTCGCGGCTTGACCATTTCCAGATACCAGTCGCAGTATTCATTCCACGTGAATTCGCGGACGGTGCGAGTGGCCTGATCAAAGTGATAGCGATTCAGCATCGTTGTCACTTCGTTAGTGGTCGTTGCCAAACGGCTCAGGATCCAGCGATCTTCCATCTGCAGGTCCGCCTCATTAACGGGATCAGGCGTGTATCCCTCCAGATTCATGAAAGCAAAGCGGCAGGCATTCCACAGCTTGTTGCAGAAATTGCGACCATATTCGAAACGTTCGCTGACAATCCTGGCAACCGACGCTCCTTCGTCCGGCGTGAACCAGGGACTTGGGAACTGAAATGGCTTCTTACACTTCGCACATCTGATAGACGGCGTTGCCCCGCCCATCGGTTTCATGTCCTGGTGCTCTTTCGTTTGAGGTGTGATGGCCTGGCAGTGCGGACATTCATACCCGACAGGAAGACGCACATCCTGTGTTTCACCACACAACGACGAGATAGTGAATCGCACCGCGTCTGTGCCGTACTTCTCAATCAACTCCAGTGGATCAACACCATTGCCTTTGGATTTGGACATCGTCTGTCCAAGTCCATCCAGGATCTTTGGATGAATATAAACGTGGCGGAATGGGACGTCTCCCATGTTGTAGAGTCCCGTCAGCACCATCCTCGCAACCCACAGCGTGATGATGTCACGAGATGTCACCAGAACGGACCCGGGGTAAAAGAAGTCCAGGACTTCATTGGATACTTCGTTTGAATCGTTTCCGGTTTCTGCCCCTGCCAGTGGCGGATTGTGCTTCAGATCCGGCCAACCCAGGGTCGCATGCGGCCAGAGCGCAGAACTGAACCACGTATCGAGAACGTCGGGGTCCTGTTCGAATCCGGCGGCTTCCAGTTTGGCTTCTATTTGTGGACACCCATCAGCGACACACACAAGCAGTGTCTTGTCCCCGGGCATGACGCCATCGGCAACGACCGCAGCAAGTTGTGAAAGATCACCGAACTCAGGCAATTCAAACAGGCCGCCATCGGCATGCGCAGCAATCTGCTCCGTCGATGCCGGTTTGCTCCAGATCGGAATCCGATGCCCCCACCAGAGCTGACGACTGATACACCAGTCTCTTTTTTCCCCAAGCCAGTCCATGTAAGTCTTCGTGTAACGCTGGGGGAAGATTCTGACACGACCATCTTCAACCGCATCCATGGCCGACTGTGCCAGCTGGTCCATTTTCACGAACCATTGATCACTGAGAAAAGGTTCAATGGCCGTCTTGCTGCGATCGCTGAACTTCATGGGAATTCTGCGGTCTTCAACTCCTTCGAACTGGCCGAGGTCCTCCATCTTTTTCACAATTGCTTTGCGGGCTTCCAGACGGTCGAGGCCCGCAAATTCGCCACCTTCTTCGTTGATCGTGCCGTCCGCATTCAGCACGTTGATCATGGGCAGATCATTGCGAAGACCGCAAGCATAGTCGTTCGGATCGTGAGCCGGCGTGACCTTAACGGCACCGGTACCTAGCTCTTTGTCAGCCAGAAGGGCGTCAGCAATGATCGGAATCAACCGGCCATTGACCGGGATCCGTACGCGCTGACCAATCAGGTCCGTATAGCGTTCGTCTGTCGGATGTACGCAAACCGCACTGTCGCCCAGCATGGTCTCCGGACGGGTTGTTGAGTAGCTGATTTTCTGACCGGTTGGTTTACCGGCATCATCAACAACCGGGTAGTTGAACGTCCAGAAATGACCATCGATGTCTTCGGTATAGACTTCGTCATCTGCAACCGCGGTTTGCAGATGGGTGTCCCAGTTAACCAGGCGCTTTCCACGAAAGATTTTGCCGTCGCAGAACATTTTGAAAAACGTTCGCCGGACCGCCTTGCTGCATACTTCGTCCAGGGTAAATCGAACACGCCGCCAGTCACAGCTCGCACCGATCTGCTTCAATTGATTCAGAATTCTTGCTTCGTACTGGTCTTTCCATTTCCAGATGCGATCCACCAGCGCCTCGCGACCGATGTCGTGGCGAGTCAGCCCTTCTTCCTCCAGCATCCGTCGTTCAACAACGGCCTGAGTCGCGATGCCGGCGTGATCTGTTCCCGGCATCCATAACGCTTCCTGTCCCTGCATCCGTCGCCAGCGAGTCAACAAATCCTGGACCGTGCCATTCAGACAGTGCCCCATGTGCAGGGCTCCCGTGACATTCGGCAACGGAATCATGATGGTGTGCTGTTCGCGATCTGCCTTTGGATCGGCGTTGCAGTACCCGCGAGATTCCCAGTGTTGTATCCAGCGGGATTGAACTTCAGATGGTTCGTAGGTTTTTGATAGTTCAGCAGACATTGCAGGATCTTCAGAATGGACGGGTTCAGTACCGAAATAAGGTTGTTTCAACAAAACCGGAAATCGTCGATGTGACGTTCTCCGGCATCGAAAAGACCCCAGGTGACATTGCTGGGAGTGCATGCTTCCGAAAACTCAGCATGCGCCCCCGCGCGACGCACGCCTGTGTCCGGAAATGAGCGGCTGTATGAGTACGACATTGGACGAGGAGAATAGTAGATAAGAGGAAATTAGTCACGATGCTGAACAAGCAGAGCGGTTCCGGAATTCATGCCCGATCATTGCCACAGCTTCTGTCTGGCATCCATCCTGAGATGGCGATGCATTGGGCGGAATCCATTGAAAACGCAAAATCCCATTCGAACATCATCACTTCAGCCTCGGGCGACGATCCCGCGGTCTTTGTGGATCTTGTATTCAAATGCGTCGACCAGAGCGATCCAGCTGGCTTCAATGACGTTCTCGCTGACCCCGACAGTGCTCCACATATCTTCTTTGTCTCGACTCTCAATCACGACACGGACCCGCGCTGCCGTGCCTTCACTGCTGTTAATCACGCGAACCTTATAGTCCACCAGACTCATGTCTGCGATGCCGGCGTAGGCCGGAGTCAGGGCTTTTCGCAGTGCAGAGTCCAGAGCGTTGACGGGACCATCGCCTTCGCCGACGACGTGCTGAGTGACATCGTCAATCAGGAGTTTGATCACAGCTTCTGTCATGGGTTCACGCGACTGGTTCTCCACATTGACGCGATAATGTTCCAGGGCAAACGTCGGCACGTAAGTACCAGCCTGCTTCATAACAAGTAAATCAAATGAGGCTTCAGCTGCTTCGAACTGATACCCTTCATTTTCCAGATCCTGAACGGCTTCAAGAATTCTGGACATCAACGCGTTGTCTTCCGCAATCTTGAACTTTGTCGTCTTGGCAACAATATTCGACCGACCTGATAATTCGCTCACCAGAACGCGACGCGCGTTTCCAACGGATTCGGGCGTGATATGTTCGTAACTGCGTGCGATCCGATTGACAGCATGGACATGCATGCCTCCCTTGTGGGCAAACGCACTGGAACCAACGAAAGGCTGACCGGGACGAAAGTTCATATTCGCCAGTTCGTAAACATAACGGGAAAGCTCCGTCAATCGCTGAATCCGCTCTGGCTGGAGCACTTCGTAGCCAAGCTTCAATGACAAGTTTGCGGCCACAGAAACCAGATCAACATTCCCGCAACGCTCACCAATTCCGTTGATCGTTCCCTGCACCTGAATCGCACCGGCGTAAACAGCTGATAAAGAATTTGCGACGGCCAGATCACAATCGTTGTGGCAATGGATGCCCACCCTGCAGTCGACTTCGGCACGCAGAGCAGCAACGGCTTCCGCAATCTGCTCGGGAAGATTGCCACCGTTCGTATCACACATGCAAATCATATCGGCACCGGCTTCAGCAGCCGCTTTCCAGGTCAGCACAGCGTACTCGGGGTTGGCTCGCCACCCGTCGAAACAGTGTTCCGCGTCGTAAATGACTTCGCGACCGTTTTCTTTCGCGAACGCCACAGAATCACGAATCATCGCCAGATTCTCTTCCAGCGAAACACGCAGAACTTCAGTGACATGCATATCCCACGTCTTGCCAACGATCGTAATCACCGGCGCCATGCTGTTCACCAGGGCCTGCATCCCTACGTCCTGAGCCGCCGTCACACCCTTGCGACGCGTCATTCCGAACGCGGTGATTTTCGCATGCTTCCATTCCATTTCAGCGGCACGCTGAAAGAATTCTTCATCCTTCGGATTGGAAAGCGGGTAACCTCCTTCGATGTAATCGAAACCCAATTCATCCAGTTTCAAAGCGATCATGAGTTTGTCCTGCAGAGAGAAGTTCACTCCTTCACCCTGAGAACCATCGCGCAAAGTCGTGTCGTAAAGCTGGATTCGAGGCATGATGTCGATCGTCTTTCAATGCCGCAGAGAGAACGCCGGGAAATAAAAAAACCCTCAGGGAATCCTGAGGGTTGTGTGTTTAATCAGCTGATTCCTCAGGCAAAGCAGCTCCGGTTGCAGACAATAATGTCGCAAATCACAGGAATCCGAATGAGGCTTTCGTTCTTCATGATAAAGCTGCTGCCGGGTAATACAGAGGTGGGAACTCTACGGAATAGAATACCGTGGCGTCAATTGAGTAACCGCTGTCCTGACAAATGTCCCGATAGAATCCCCACAGCTCCGGCTGCGGGCACTCAAATCAGCGATTCCAGCAACAACCGCAGTTTCCGAAGCTCCAGAAGGCGTTCCTCGCCCTGCATTGTCCCCGGAAACAAATCGATGGTCATCGTTCGCTGAAAATTACACTGACGCAGTCGACTCACGATCTCATTGTAGTCCACCACTCCCAAACCGCCGGGAACCTGAAGTTCGGTGGGGGATGTATCCCGAAGATGCAAATGCAGAACCTCGGGAAATACCACGTCAAAATCCACACTACCGCCAGTGCGACAGATAAAAAACGATGGATCAAGAGTGATGCCAAGGCCTTTCACGCTCTGACAAAGCTCTACAGCCGTATGAGGATCTTCACTCAAGAGCCCGGTCTTTGTCAGGATGCTGAGCCGCACCCCCTCCTGGTGGCAAAGAGAAACGCGTTCCCGCAGTCGATCAATCTCAGTGTTGAACGGCGTCCCGCGTGGCGATGCTTCAATTGTAATCTGGGCAATCTTGAGCAGTTTGGCGTATTCGACGATACCTGCGAAGGTGGGTAAATCGACGTCTGTCTCAAGAAAAATCGCCGATGGGCTTAGCCGACTTGCCTCACGAACCTGCCCTGCGTAGGCCTCCGGGTTTGCTGCAACCTGAGATGGCTTTAGCTGATCAGATGTTTCGTTCAGCCAGATTTCGACCTTGTCGAATCCCAAATCCTGAATCTGCAGACACGCTGCCGGAAACGCCAAATCCCACAGACTTCGCGTCGAAGCGGCAATATGCACAGTGACACTCCCTTATTCACAAACTGTTAATTTGCAGGTAGTTACGACATCCAAGAACTTGCCGCACCTGCTCCATCCTGCCCCAATGACTGTATTGCGACCGGCCAGTTTACGCAAGACCACACAATCTTCCTGTTTCAACATCGGGATGATTTGTAGGGATTTTGCACGATTGAGGAGCTTTGTTGCCGATAACGAATATGCGATCGATTGTTGAAGTCGTTGAAACAGAGTAGGCGACCGTCGTCGGCAACTTATTTTCACCACGGGACCTCCATTGGGTTTGCGGGGATGAACCGCAGAGGGGAGATGGAATCCATGTTTTCACGTGCAACTGCACTGCTGCTTTCGGGGGCGATTGGACTACTGGCCACTGGCTGCGCCTCAACGACGCCGACCTTTCGTGGTCAAAGCCCGGATGCCTTCTACGGTGGTCATGGGCAATGCGACCAGTGTCAGACGGGAATGTGCCAAACCGGTGCCTGCCCAACAGGAGGAAGTTGCCAAAGCGGCAACTGCAATCTGCCATTCCACCCGGTCCATCGAAACTTTCACACCTATTCGGTGCCTGGACAGTTGATGTACCCACCCGAGAATGCGCAGCCGGCCGTCTATCAGTATCCCTATTACACACTGCGTGGCCCGACAGATTTCTTCATGAAGTAGTCACAGCGATTCTGCACGAAACAGGTGCAGAACGAAACACGCAACTGCGATTTTCTGGTCGACTCGCTTCGACCGGTCAGTCGCAGTTTTTTTGCGCGCTTCACGAAAAATCAAACCAGAATCCCCGGGCACCGTTGCACTCAAAAGCCGTAAATATCCCGCCCGGCCTGAAGATTGCGTCGCAAACCCAGTTCGTCGGACAACACAAGCAGAATGTTCAGGACGACGCTGAAAGGAACAGCAATCAGCAAAACCGCCAGGGTATTGTTGGCAAACCTTCCCGGATCCTGGACCAGCGCCTGGATCAGCTCAATGAATTGGTGTCCGACGACACTGGCGGCGTCTGAAACAGCCGGTCCCTGGAACCCGGAAGCATGAATGGCCGCCTGATGAAGCACCGACACCAGCACGACCAACAAAGGTAGTTGCAGCAAGCCCGAAGCAGCAACTGACACGCGAGATCCCTCCCTTCCGGAATGTCCGGTGCGAAGGAGAAATGCGGCAATTATGATCGGAGAGACGATCGCCGCCAGTGGCAAACCGACCGGCCGAGCAATCCAGCTCAGTAGCAGAATGAACGAAAAGAGGACCACTCCCAGCGAATTTCGGAGCCAGCAGGCTGCAGCCACCGCGAGAGGAATCATCAGGCAACCCGAAGGTAATCTGTCGGGCCACGCTAATTCCACACAAAGTGTCATCCAGAGCAGCAAAGCAATCATCAACCCCGCCTTCATGGCTTCGCCTCCTCGCCCGAGCCTGGGGCCGGCAAATTCAGGTCGAGCCGAACGATGCCCACGTCATCCAGCTGCAGACTGGCGACGGCCGGACGCACTCGAATCGACCACTGCCCCCCCTGAAGAAATTCAGCCCTGCTGACTCGACCAAAGTAGAGACGTGGACCGTTCGTTCCGTTGATGTCGGCCGAAACGACATCGTCGCCAACGCTCACAGCTTCCGTGTAGGGGATTCCGTGGATTTCACATTCACTATCAGCATCCACGCCGGAGTCCGATGGGCCCTGACTTCCGGTAAGGATACCTTCCGCGCCGAAAAACTGACCCTGCGACGAAGTTCGCATCAACTGTACTCTGGCGGAGAATTCCGGATCGGTGACTGGCTGCACCAGGCTCACCCAGCGAGCTGTCTGGGCCACGCGTCCAACAACAACAGCCCCTGCCAGGACTCGATCACCTGCACTGACCTGATAATCAGTTCCCTTGTCCAGTAACCAACCGCTCCCGTCTACAATCAATTCGGAACGTGTGACTCCAGCGACTTTACCTGCGTCGACGATCAGATCGCGGAGAGAATCTGCAAGCCCTCGTGAACTGATCACACGCGCAGGCGTCACCAGAAACCGGTGCAGAGAACTGTTAGTACCCCCGGTATCAAAGCCTGCGGAATTTGTCGTCACAAGATCATCCACCTGCTGCAGCATGGCCTGCTGACGAAGCTGGTTGCGAAGTCGTGCGTTCTCAAGCAGCAATTGCCGGCGCTGCATTTCGCTTTGTTGATACTGCAACTCAATTCCGTCATTCGCAGTTTCATCCGAGATATTCTGTCGAGCATTCTGGCCCTCTGCTCTTTCGACAGAACCATCGGCAGCGTCCCCGACGTTTCCCAGGCTAACCAGCAATAATCGCCCGGGACTGAGAGAATCATGCAGGCGCGTGCGAAATCCGGACAATAAGCCGCAGGAATCTGCGACCAGCGCGATGGCGGACAGCAGGCTCATCGAAATGGCAGTCAGCCACATCCGCAGGCGATAGGTTTCTGCTCGCATGGCGTTACATCCGCTGCTGGCCGTCATCCAGCCCCGACTTCCACTTCTCAAGATGATCGAGACAAATCATCGCGCCGCGGGTCACAGTGGTGCGTGGTGAATCTGCCAGACGCACTGGTACTCCCAGGTGCTGGTTTAGATAGCGGTCGATACCTCGCAGAAGCGATCCGCCGCCGGTCAGCACAATACCTGTATCGGCCAGATCGGCGATCAGTTCCGGCTGACAGCGTTCAATCGTCCGACGGATACAGTCCACAATTTCTTCCAGCGGTTCGAACAGAGCGTGCCGTATTTCTTCGCTTGTCACAAGCGCCTTGCGAGGAATACCGCTGGCGGTATCGAGTCCACTGGCTTCGTAAGTCAGCTCATGATCAAGTGTCGCCGCGCTGCCGATGGCCATCTTCAGCTGCTCGGCCGTTTGCTCACCAATGCGCAGCGAATATCGTTTCCGCAGATAACGGACAATGGTATCGTCCATGGCGTCTCCGGCCGTTCGAATGGACTGCGACGCCACAACGTCCGCAAGACTCATAACAGCGACTTCCGTGGTCCCCCCTCCGATATCGCAAACCATGCTGGCAAGTGGTTCTGATACGGGCAGTCCCGCCCCAATTCCCGCGGCACGCGATTCGTCGATCAGCCAGATTCGTCCCGCTCCGGCGCGTTCCGCGCTGTTGAATACGGCTCGCCGTTCGACGGGCGTGATACATCCAGGAACAGCAATCACGACTCTTGGTCGAAGCCCTCGCGAACCGCCGACAGCCTTGCGAATAAAATACCGCAGCATTGCTTCGCAGAGTTCAAAATCGCTGATCACGCCGTGTTTGAGCGGGCGAACGGCCTGAATTCCCTCGGGGGTCCGCCCGAGCATCTGATAGGCAAGCTTCCCAACGGCCGCACCTCGACCAGCGATTCGGTTAGCACCGCGTGCCACTGCAACAACGGATGGTTCGTCAATTCGAATGCCTTCGCCCGGCAAACCAATCTGGGTGGAGGTCGTCCCCAGATCGATCGCAAGATCCGCGCAGAAACGTTTTCGAACCCAGGCAAGCATCCGTGCAGGCACCCGAAGAAAAGAGAAGATCAGCTGTATTCCGTTGTACGGAGGCCCTAATCTACGCCGAAACCGGCAAACACCGCAAGACTCACATTCACCCGGCGAAATCTGCCGCTGTTCGCGAACAACCTGACTGCCAGTCGCCCCTTCATCTTCGATTTTCAGCACGGCGAAAACGTCACAGCGAAGCGCCGCAGCACATCCAGCAATCTCTGTTAGTGAAGTCCACGGCAGCATCCCCGGCCAGCATCCGCAGGCTTCAACATGGGATGTGCTTCAGGGCCGTCAGGAAAACAGGCAATGAAAGCGAAAAGGGGCGAAACGCTGCCTCCGCATGCACCCGGAGACCGAACACCGCAGGGCTGCTTCCGTTAGGATCTGACCCGGTTTGGCTGGCCCCGCCGCACTTGGAGACAGCGTTTC
Source organism: Planctomycetaceae bacterium (assembly GCA_041398825.1). Classification (NCBI taxonomy): domain Bacteria; kingdom Pseudomonadati; phylum Planctomycetota; class Planctomycetia; order Planctomycetales; family Planctomycetaceae; species Planctomycetaceae bacterium. Next base: position 51,880 of record JAWKTX010000016.1, read on the forward strand.
GCCCCCGAACGACTGGTTCCGCTGCAATCAAATGGCAACGGATTTTGTGTTGTTGTCGACAAATGAAACGTTTCGATCGACAAGCCGCGATTATGCAGCGGTTGGCCTGCAGTCGCAATGCAAACTGACAGGTAAGTTCACATCAATCCATAAAGATGCGGGCGTACGACTGGAAAATGACGTCCAGAAGGGCTCGGCCTTCCTCTGTGGCTCGATATCGGACGAACCCTTCGCCCTTCACTGTCTCTTCCTCAACAATTCGGATGTTATCTTCTTCGCTGTACATCCATGAGGGTTGTTGAAGAAATCCGAACACCGCGTGCAATGCCGCTTCCTCCGCAGGAAGATACACCTCACCGTCGAGGAACAGCTGGTAGCCATACTCCTCCAGTTTGGGCCACGGAAGATCAGAGTCGCCGCCGCGATAGTAGGGTTCCAGCACAGAAGTCGGATCCGGCTTCATGTTGGGGTTGTGCAGCATGTCGATCGCGTTCCAGGGGCAGATCGTCAGCGTGTACAAATCCGTACTGTCATTGGGAGACCGGAAGCACATCTGGCAGCCAATGCAGCGACTGGTGTCGATCTGATGGTAGCTCTCTGAAGGAACCGGACTGACAACTTCATAGATGCAGTCCACTGGACAGACCGACGCACATGAGTTGCAGGAAGTGCAGCTGTCCTTGTTGATCACGTTGATGTAACGCGTCTCTTTCTTTCGGTCTGCCTTGCGAGTCCGAAAGTATTCCGTCATCGAAATGGTCATGGCGCTGGGCTTTGCCTGTGTCTTCGGAATTTTTGAGGTTCTTTATCGTGAGCGGGCAGTCGTCAGTAGCCATTCGTCAGTGGCCGGGCACGTTTTCGACGAAGCCGGTTCACTTTATCGGCGAACGATACCTCCGGATCGTACTTCGAACCATCCAGTCTGGCCTTTGCCATCGCTGAAATTTGTCCAGCCCCTCCGCGATTTCCTGCGCCTGAGAAGGAGTCGGGAACCTTTCCGATGCCATTTCAAAAGTTTTCAGGCAAAATCGGCCGCCCGATGAATCAGGCCGGCATCGTGGCAAACTTTCTTCTCTTACGGGACATTTCCGCCACGATGAGATGTCTTCAAGGCTGGTCCCTGGATCATTGGTGTTGGGGGAGATACTCTGCTGTCAGAATATTCACCCGTATGGCACCTTCCGCATGAATTCGCTTCGCTTATCGGAAAAATCGGTCGGCGAACGAGGCGTGCGACGAAAGCGTCGAGATCGAAAGCGGCAACAATGAAATTACCAAACCGCTGGTTCCACCTGATCGTGGCTGTATTGTTGTCTTTCTCCCTAGCCTCCTCCCATTCTGTTTCAGCCCTTGCTGGCCAACTTCAACCGCAGGATCCTGACTCAGCCGCTGTCAGAGAAGGCGGACACACAGCACCCGATCGGCGAAAAGCCCTGTCGGCTCAGGCGACAGCGACTCAGATCGACGCGATCCTTCACGACGTCTGGAACCAGCAGCAGATTGTTCCCTCCGAAATCGCCGGGGACGAAGAATTCATCCGACGTATTTACCTGGATCTGGCGGGCAGAATCCCTGCGGTTTCGGAAGTGCGAGAGTTTTTGAATAGCTCGTCTGAAAACAAACGGCTCCAGCTTGTCGATCATTTGCTCGACAACCCGGCCTACGTCCGCCATTTCACAATTGTCTGGCGGAACGCACTGATTCCCACAGCGAACAGTCAGGCGCAATTTCGAGGATTGATTCCGGGATTTGATGCGTGGCTTTGGCAACACATCGCAGAGAATACACCGTACGATCAGTTTGTCCGCGAGATCATTACGACTGAAGGCATCGGCTCCGCGGCCCCGGCACCCATTCTGAATTCGGCCAGCAATCCTTCCGCATTTTTTGCAGTGCGTGAATTAAAGCCGGAAAGTCTGGCAACGGGAACTTCACGCGCGTTCCTGGGAGTGCGGCTCGATTGTGCTCAATGCCACGACCATCCCTTCGACAAATGGAAGCAGGACCAATTCTGGAACCTGGCGGCCTTTTATTCGGGATTTCAGCAGCCCGCTGCCGACGGGCAACCAGCTGAAATGATGGTGGCCACCCGGGAGGACAAAACGGCTCGCTCGATCCGAATTCCGTCAACTGGCGAAACTGTTCCCGCCATTTTCCTTTCGGGCGTTGAGCCGAAATGGACATCAAACGATTCGCCACGCAATGTACTCGCGGACTGGATCACCTCGCCTGATAATCCGTGGTTCGCAAAGATGGCCGCAAATCGGTTGTGGGCGCAATTCATGGGGCAGGGGATCGTTCAGCCCATCGACGATTTCTCAGACAGTAACCCGCCATCTCATCCGGAGATTCTGCAGCTGCTGGCAGACCAGCTCGCAGCCCATGAGTTCGACCTGCGATTCCTGATTCGGGCGATCACCGCAACGCGGGCCTATCAGACATCAAGTACTCAAACACATGCCAGCCAGGCAGATCCCGCGATGTTCGCTCGCGCGCCGCTCAGGGGACTTACACCAGAACAGTTCTTTGACTCACTGGCAGAAGCCGTCGGATTCTATCAACCCTATCGTACGGACAACCCATTCGTCCTGGACGACAATTCGGCCCGCGCCCGGTTTCTGGATCTCTACCGTGACGATGCTGAAAGTCCCCTGCAGCGTGAAACCACCATTCTACAGGCGCTGGCGATGATGAATGGACAATTCATTTCGGATGCGACCAGCATCGAACGCAGCCAGACACTGCGTGCGGTCAGTGATTTCCCACTCATGAACGATGAAGACCGTCTGGAGACTTTGTTCCTGGCGACGCTCAGCCGAAAACCAACCGAGGAAGAAAAAAGCGATCTTATTCAATACATTCAGAATGGCGGCGCGACAAAGAATACGGAGCAGGCTCTTTCCGATATCTTCTGGGCTCTGCTGAACAGCAGCGAGTTCCTTCTGAATCACTAATTACCCGGATGAAAAACGTTTTGCGTTCCCGTGTCTTCGATACGGTCTCAAACCCTGTCTGACCGTTTTCTGAATTCCTTCTTTGCATCAGAAATTAAAGACTTTCCATCATGACCGAATCCACAACTGCGCTTTCGCCCGAACAACTACAGGCCGAAGCGAAACAGTTTCGTGAAGAGTTCGAACGCGTCCGGGATGCCGTTGGTCAGGTGATCGTGGGCCAGCAACGCGTGGTCGAAATTACGCTGACTGCCCTGTTCTGCGGGGGCAACGTTCTGCTCGAAGGTGTTCCGGGCCTTGGTAAGACAGAACTGGTGAAGGCGCTGTCTGGTGTCCTGAATCTGGACTTTCGACGAATTCAGTTCACGCCCGACCTGATGCCAGCCGACGTCATCGGGACAAACATGATGACAACAGACGAAAACGGCTCGTACCGCTTCGAATTCCGCAAGGGGCCAATCTTTACTCAACTGCTGCTGGCGGACGAAATCAATCGAGCCACTCCCAAGACACAATCCGCACTGCTCGAAACCATGCAGGAAGGCACAGTGACAACAGGCGGAACAACATATCGGCTGGAGCCTCCCTTCTTCGTACTGGCGACACAGAATCCCATTGAACAGGAAGGAACGTTTCCACTGCCTGAAGCGCAGCTGGACCGTTTCATGTACAAGGTGGTTGTGCCATTCCTGAATCGGGAGGAACTGAATGAAGTCGTCAGTCGCACCATTCTGAAAAAGAAGGTTCAGGTGGAGGCGATTCTTGATGGTCCCCGGATCCTTCATCTGCGAACGGTCCTTGACAGGGTCGTGGTGAGCGATCCTATGCGTGATTACGCCTGCCGAATGGTCCTGGCGACACACCCGGACACCCCATTCTGCACCGAGCAGGTGAAACGATTTCTGCGATGGGGCGCAAGCCCGCGTGCTGCACAGGCATTGATTCGTGGCGCGAGGGTGCGAGCGCTCAGTCAGGGGCGCGCTCATGTGGCATTCGAAGATATCCGTTATTTCGCACCGGAAGTACTTCAACACCGCGCTCTGCTGAATTACGACGGACAGGCCGAAGGGATTTCCGTACGTGACGTCATTGAAGAATGCATCACAAAACTACCGACTGAGGCAAAATGACCGGGTGATTGACGTTCTGCTTTTCGTACCAGCTCTCAATCAGTAAGTCTCTCAACTGAAAACTACACCCCGTGTCAACGTCCCAACTTACTTCTCTGTTCGACAATTCAATTCTGAATCAGATCGAACGCATGCGTCTGCTGCCTCGCCGACGGTTGACCAACCGAAGTCGTGGTGAGCACCTCTCGGGAAAGGGTGGCAGCAGTACAGACTTCGCCGACTACCGCGACTACGTGGCAGGAGACGACCTGCGTTACGTCGACTGGAATATCTTCGCGCGACTCAACCGGCCATACATTAAGCAATTCCAGCACGAAGAAGAGCTGCACGTTGTCCTTCTGGTTGACGCATCGACCAGCATGTTGTTTGAGGATAAACTGGCGCGAGCGAAACAACTGGCAGCAGCTTTCGGTGTGATGGCCTTACAAAGTGTTGAAAAAGTCAGTGCCTACGCCATCCACCAGCAGGATGGCCAGCCCTGGCGGCTTCCCGGCGGCACCGGACGTGCCAAAATCCGACCGATGCTTCAATTCATTGAGCAGGTCGAAGGTGGCGGGGCCGTCCCTATTGAATCCGCAATCGAGACGATGCTGCGTTTTCATCGAGGGCGTGGTATCGCCATCATTATCAGCGACTTCCTGACGCTGGGCGACCTGACGCGGCCGCTGAATCTACTGTACAGCAGCGGCCTTGAAGTTTGGGGGTTACAGGTTCTCGCGCCGTCGGAAATCCAACCCGATGTTCAGGGCGACCTGCGTTTCGTAGACAGCGAAACAGGAGAAACTCTGGATATCACAAACGCGGCGGAATTGTTGAATGTTTATCACGACCAGCGACTTTGGCTGCAGGAAACGCTGGACACGATGTGTCGACGACGAAATGGGAGATTCACGTCGATCGATTCCGTCACACCTCTGAACACCGTGCTGATGGATCAGCTTTGTCGACTGGGGTGGGTGCGAAGATGAGCTGGCCTGGTTTTAGCAACCTGTTTGGAGCGTGGTTTTTTCTGGCGATGATCCCGCTGATCATCCTGTATTTCCTGAAACTTAAACGGCCCCGCGTGGAGATTTCTTCGCTCGCACTGTGGCAGTCTGTGATCAACGATCAACGCGTTAATTCACCCTTCCAGAAATTCCGGCGTAACATTTTGTTACTTCTACAACTGCTGTTGCTGGCCATGCTGATTCTGGCATTGATGCAGCCCTTCCTGCAGTCCGGGGCAGAGAATGCAGAATACCTTCCCATCCTGGTAGATTGCTCCGCCAGCATGGGGGCAGTCGACCAGTCCGATGACAAAAGCCGGCTGGCCCTGGTGAAAGAACAAATTCAGGAATTGATCGACAACCTGCATGGCGATCAGAAAATTGCCCTGTTCTCATTTGCGTCCACAGGAAGACGGCTCACGGAATTCACCAATGATCGCCGCGTTCTCATTCGCGCGCTGGAATCTCTTTCTCCAACCGATATGCCGGGGCGGCTGGATGATGTTCTTCGTATGGCGGCCGCATACACTCGGACGTTCGACATAGAGAATGTGATTGTGATGACGGACGGCAACCTTCCTCCGAAAGTCGACTTCGAACTTCCATTTTCACTTGAGATTCGGCGTCTGGAAACCGGCGGCCCTAACATGGGCATCACCGAAATGAGTGCTCGGCGAACGGCAACCGACGAATGGGAAGTGTTCGTGCGAGTCGCCGGATCCACGAAAGACCTCCGCGGCGGAGAATTGCAGCTGTTTGAAAACGGCGAAAAATCAGCAGCGGAAATCGTCGAAGTAGCAGCCGATGAATCACAGCGTCTTGTGTTTCCGGTCTCTTCCGATCAAATGCGGCTGTTGGAAGCCAGACTGGTTCCGGCTGGCTTCGATTCCATGAAGAATGACAATTCTGTCTGGTTGACGTTGCCGGCCGTCCGCCCGCTGAAGGCATGGACGTCCCCGGGGCTTTATTCCTGGCAACATGCTCTGCGGGTCCTGCCGCAGGTTGAAGTTGAATCAACCGGTGAGAAACCTCCAGCGCCAGAATATGATCTCATCGTCAGTGATACGGAAGACGTGGGCGATGCTGCTGCGCCGGTGCAGGTGTTTGTTGGTGTCATTCCAGGAGATCTCCAGTCACTTGTGACCGTTGAGGAACAGGTCGCGACCGTTGTGGACTGGAATCGTACGGCGCCGCTGCTTCGGCATGTCCAGCTGGGGGACGTGCAGATCGGCGAGCAGCCAGCCTACGGCCAGGATGTGACGACAAAGGACCTCGAAGAAAGAGGGTACGAAGTGCTGATCGATGGCAATGAAGGCCCGTTACTGATTCAGCGACGTGAAGGATTAAAGACGTCATTCTGGTTCCTGTTTCATACAGACCGTTCTACGCTTCCGTATCGTCTCGGATTCCCGATCATGGCAGCCAACGCGGTGGAGACAGCATTGAAACAGGCTTCGCTGTCGGAAGTCAGTGCAGCGGCAACCGGAGTTCTGCCGGCGATAAGCGTTGACGCGTCCCGTGAATACAAAGTGAAAGGGCCTGAAGGGGATGAGGTCGTTTTGCAATCCTCCGGCAGCGGATTGTTATCGGGAGCATCCGCTGCACAAGTTGGTCGATACGATGTTTTCGATGGCAACGACTTGGTCACCTCAATTGGCACCGGATTGCTGAATCCACTGGAAACTTCCCTGGATTCTTCGGCCGAAATTCAGTTCAGCGAAATGAAGGTCGAAACCGAGGCTGATGCAGTACTCGAGAGTGACCGGCCTCTGTGGTGGATTCTGGCTCTGGCGGCGTTTTTCATCATGCTGCTGGAATGGTGGTACTACCAGCGCGGCAGAGGGGCGGTGGCATGAGAAACATTTTCAGCGGAGCAACCTATGGAGCAAAGGGTGTCGATGCGAACGAAGCACTTTCGCCACTACGATCCTCTCAACCCACGGCTGCGCTCAATTCAACTGCGGTCAACAAAGCTGCCGTAGCGATTTGTCTGTGGCGATGTGTCTTTTCTGCGCTGCTGGCAATTTCTTTTTCATCAGCTCTGACGCCCCTTGTCTCAGCACAGGAGACCCGTCAAACGAAGGAAGGCCGATCGTCTGTTTATCCCTATCCCGTCCGGATGCGAATCGAATTGCTTTCCATTCGAAACAGATCGTGCAGCCCGGTACCTGTGCAAATCAAGCTGGAATACAACAGCCCGAAAATCATGCAGGGGGAACTTCATCTGAACCTGCATGATGCACTGGATATCCGCGGCCAGGAAGACATGGTTGCTTCAATGGTCATCCCCGACATCGTGCTCAGCGGCGGCGACTATGTTTTTAACACCATACTGCCCCCGGTGCAGACGTCGAATATCCAGAACCTGGCCGTTCAGGCCTGGTTCCAAACCGAAACGGATCGTTACCCGCTGAGTTCCTCGCTGAAAGAAGTGAATCCCCCGAAACCGCACGACCTGTTGATGCCGAGTCCCTACGAACGAGTGTCTCTGCTGTGTTCCTGCACCGGCAACACGGTGTTCGGCAGTTCGTCCGCCAACAAATCCTTCCTTGATCGTGCGCTTTCGCTTGAGAACTACAACCCGAAGAAACTGCTGGATCAGGAAGTACCGGACCCCGGAGCCCCGGGTGTGCGCGGCAATCAGGCAACCGGTGAACATATTCAGTTCTTTTCCACGACCTGGGCCTCACGTGATCTCCCTGAAGATCCCCTGGAATATTGCTGCTTTGATATTGTGCTTTTGTCGGACGGCGCACTCTCACGACTGTCGTCCGCGCAAATGGATGCATTGACGATCTGGCTGCGGGCCGGGGGCAGCCTTTGCGTCATTCCTGATGGTTCGCTTCGGCAGGTTCACGTGAACTTTCTCCAGTCACTGGTGGGCAGTCACCGAGCAGCACCGCCGATGCTTCTGGCAGACGACGGTAGCCTGATTGACGAAACCCTTCTTCAGGGTCAGCCGATTTATTCGAAACTGGATCTCGGGCGAATTGTCATTCTGCCCGTTCACGATGACCTGAAGTCGCATCTGTCAAAGGTGGATCTTGGTCGCATCGTCGCGTGGTTATGGAAGGTGAAATCTTCCCGCAGCGTCCGGCAGGGCAGGGACTGGCACCGGGAAGATCTCATTCAGTACCTGAATCAGCACGGCGTCAACGTGAAGAAGGATGAACGCGGTTACTATATCGAGAATCACTATGGCGGAGACCAAACGTATCGACAGGATCTTTCCGAAGAGCAGATTCGGGCGACGTATGGAGTCGACAGCCGCCTGGCGCCTGTTCGATCAGAAATTCTCGAAATTGCGGCCGAAGATCTGTTGCCACAGGATGTTGAGATGGTCCCCACGTGGATTATTTCCGTCATCCTGATTGCATACGTCGTCACCATCGGCCCGATCGACTATCTCGTGCTGGGTGCGCTGAAGATCCGCAAAGCAACGTGGATAGTCTTCCCGATTGTCACCGCCGCATTCACTTTGCTGACAATATCCGTGGCCCACCACTACATGGGCAGCACGGAAACCGGAGGGACCATCGATATCATCGACATTGGAGAAGGCGGCAAACCCATCCGGCGAACAGTACTGGAGATGCTGTTCTATGGTTCACGTGCAACCCATTCTGAAGAGTATTCAAACCAATTCACCACGGCGGCAGCGGAATTCCTGCCTCAAAGCAATTATGGATATTCGAGCGAGGCAGCCGTCAGTAGTGGTGGAAAAGCACTGCGATTCGAAGGTCATTTCCCAACCAGTTACGTAATGGCTCAGGATGTTCAGCAATGGTCACCACAGATTAATCGGACATTCCAGCTGGCCCCCCGGGATATCACACTGCCCGGGATCGACTGGACGGATCCGGATCTGGTGAGCACGAATGAAGGTCGCACCCGCCTGGCAGATTCCATTCGGTCATTATCCAACGGAGAATCCGTCTGGCATGCCGCGGTGCTTCACAGTGGAGAAACGCTATCCATCACTGGCTCTGCAGTCTTCAACTTGACTCACGGGGAGAATCTGCGGATCGGTCCGTATGGATACCAGAATCATTTTCATCAGTATTCGATGTACGGTGGGCTTGCGAGCGTCACCCAAACGAGCGACCAAACCGGGTATTTCAACCTGGTGTCTCGTGTCTCTCCCGAAGGATCCGGCATGCTTGAGGACCTCTGTATGTCAGATTCGAGCGACCCTTCAGAATGGGTGCTGATCGTCGTGCAGACGACTGAAAATGACTACAAAGTTTACCGCAGGTTCTACAACATTCCGTCGGAAGACAGCAATGACTAATTCTGCAGACATCACTTCCGCAGCCACCAGAGATTCTTCTGACAAAACAGAGAGTGCAGCTCCATCGGCTGCAACAACATCGAAGCCACTTGCCGTCTGTATTCGCGATCTCCGCGTGAACTACGGCAAGTTCGAAGCGGTCAAAGGCATTTCGCTTGATATTCCGCAGGGGGAAGTCTTTGGATTTATTGGTCCGAACGGCGCAGGCAAATCGTCTACCATTCGCGTACTGGCGACGCTGCAGCCTAGATTCCGGGGCATGGCAATGGTCTGTGGTCTGGACGTGCTGAGCAATCCTCAGCGCGTTCGCGAAGTCATGGGCTACATGCCGGACTTCTTTGGTGTGTATGAAGACCTGACGGCACTCGAGTATCTGCATTTTTTTGCAGCGGCCTACAAACTCCCGGTCTCGAAACGCCGTGGTGTGATTGACGACGTTCTCGCGCTGACGGATCTGACACATAAAGCCGACTCCCCCGTCGACGGACTCTCACGTGGCATGAAACAACGTCTCGCCCTGGCTCGCGTTCTGCTGCATGATCCGCAGGTATTGTTACTGGACGAACCCACCAGCGGACTTGACCCCCGCGCTCGTATCGAAGTTCGCGAACTGCTGAAGGCACTTCGAGGAATGGGGAAAACGATCCTGATCAGCAGCCATATTCTTGAAGAACTAAGTCAGCTGTGCACTCGGATTGGAATTATCGAAACGGGTTTGCTGGTCGCTGAAGGTTCACTGTCAGATATCTACCGACAGCTGCAACTGAAGCGCGTGATCCATATTCGAAGTGAGAACGCTTCAGAGGAACTGCTGGCTCGAGTGCGGGAAATCCATGGCGTCGATTCTGTCGAACAGCAGGTCGACCGCTGGGCGATTCGACTCCATGAAGATCAGACGTCAGTAGGCGACCTTCATCAGGCGCTCGTCGAAAGCGGAGCAAGACTGGTCATGTTTCAGCCGGAAGCCATGGATATGGAGACCGCATTCATGAAGCTGACGGAAGGAAAGACTGCATGAGTCTGCGATCGCTGATCCCTCAGCTTCCGTTACTGCGGCGTGAACTCACCGAACTGGCCAACCGGCGGGCGACGTACATCATCCGTATCGTCGGTGCGTTGATTCTGCTGACTCTTGTGCTGATTGCTTTTCAAAACTCGGTTATGAACGTGACCGGAGGATGGTTTGCTTCCGGAGCGTCAACGGGAGTGCCGGGAAATAAATACTTTGGTATTGGAGGAGAAGTCTTTAAGGATATTGTTCCCTGGTTATTCCACAGCGTTCAGCTTCTGATGCCCGCGCTGGTTTGTGGTTCGATCACAATGGAAAAGGAACGGAACACACTGGGAACTCTGCTGCTCACCAGGTTATCCCCCTTCACCATTGTCCTCGAGAAACTTGGCAGTCGAATGGTGCCCATGGTGACATTTCTGCTCCTGACGTTTCCGCTGCTGGCATACGTCTACTCCCTGGGGGGCGTCGACACATCCGTCCTGTTGAGTACCATCTGGCTGTTGAGCTGCGAGTGTCTGCTGTATGCATCCATCGGACTGATGTGCAGCGCCTGGTTTATGACAACGGTGAGTGCCTTCGTATGCTCCTACGTGATTGTATTGCTGCTCCTGATGTCGTCCGGTGCCATGGGAGTTCTGACCCTGACTCCGTTTGATATCTGGCAGGGGTTTGTTGCGAGCCCGGCAAATCCCGGCTTCGGTGTCCGCCGCGGGTTGATCAATCTGTTTCTGAACGCCGTGGCGAACTTCGGGGTGATTGGCGTAATTGCGATCTCAGTCCCATCGCTCACGTTGAGCGTAATTTGTGTGCTCATGTCGCGAGTTTTCCTGATAAGACGAGCGTTCATCACACCAACATCACCGATTCTGAAGTTATTCAAACTGATTGACCGTTTCTTTGTATCTCTCAACAACCGGACAACGCGCGGCATCGAGATCATCAAGGATTCAAATACACTTCCAACCTTCGATCCCATCGCATGGCGTGAACTGACGCGAAAGTCCCTTGGGAAAGCGAGATACCTGTTTCGTGTTTTGACCGCTTTGGAAGTACCGACCATTTTCATCTGTGCGTTGGCAGCCATTTCCAACGGCGCCACTGGATTTTCAGGGCTGCGAGTCTTAATGGTAATGCTGTGGGCACTTGTGGTTCTGGTCATTACCGTCAAAGCCTCTACGGCGATTTCCTCCGAACGCTCACGCGAAACCATTGAGCCCCTGCTGGCGTCTCCAATGACATCGCGGCAGATCTTTCTTGAAAAAGTCAAAGGCATGAAACGCCTGATGCTGATGCTGGCAGTCCCCATCGGCACAGTTCATCTGACGTTGCTCCTGCTGCATCATGATATTCGTGGTCTGATCGAGCCGGGCGCTCTGTCACTTGCAATGACGATGCTCGGCTACGTTCTTTTAACAACGCTGTCGACTGCGAATGCCCTGTTTCTGCTTTCCTGGCTGGCTGCCGGAGTGGGTGCCTGGTGCAAATCGCAGTCGCGTTCAGTGCTGATGGGTGTCGTAGCAAATGGTTCGATAACCATTCTGCCGCTCTTCGCCGCGATGATTATTGCAAGCGTCGCTTCTTACATCCGTCCAACGCCCAATTGGGAACCCCAGCCCGCGCCGCGGGCCAGCTATATTGCATTTGCCGCAACGCCAATTGGACCGGTCTTGTTTTCGGAACTGTACCTTCAGGAAACATCGGGCTACACCTATCATAGCCTTCCCCGTATGGAATCCACACGTGGAGCCACATTTCTGGCAGCACTGTTCATGCTTGTGATCCAGATATTCATTCACTTGTTGGTTCGAACCGGAGTACTACACCTGTCTTCCAGACTACTGAATCGCTGCGAAAGTCGTTCGAATTCAACTGAACAGCTCTATGGCCTGCAACGGGCGGAGATCTAGATGTTATCCCAAACGCGGACGTCTCCGCGAAATCTGTCAATCGTCATTTGCCTGCTGCTTCTTGCCGCTGCAGGTGAACAGGTTCATGCACAAAACAAACGCATACGGATCGCAGAGACGCTCTGGGGATTTGATGGCCGCGTCGTTCCGGGGCAATTCAATCCGGTCTCTGTACTACTGGACAATCTGACAGACGATGCTGTTGAAGGCGTCGTGACACTGCAGGGGGTTTCAGGGATGCTTCAGGATGTCGGAGGACGTCTCGCAGAACCGCTGTATCTGTCTCCGCACACCATGCGATGGGTTCAGTTTTATCCGTACGTCAGCCGTGAAGCTACGACCTGGCGGCTGGCAATTCGTACAGACAAGGGAGTTATCTTTGCTAACGAACTGACTCAGGGACGATCTGTATTCAGTGATGCGCTGGACGGTACTGATGCAAAGACTGCTTCCGCGGTGATTCTTGATCCATCAGGCTTGACCAATCGGATTCCGACCAGCGTCAAGCACATGCCCGCAGAAATATTCCCTCCATACTCTACGGCTTTGGTGGGGCTACAGGTGCTATTTTTGGACCACGTTCCTGACTGGGAAACCCCACGACAGGATGCCCTGTTGTCATGGGTGCGATCTGGCGGAGAACTCCACCTGCTTCGCGACAGTAATCGTCAGTCACTGGTCTTTCCATCGGCAATGGCCGATCTGAATCAACCCTTTGACGATTTTCTTCTGGGATCCGGCCGCGTTGTTCGACACGACATCCAAAGAAGTGAACTGTCTCAGGCCATTGTCTACCCAATCACCCTCCAAATGGGATTTTCGGAAGACCCGGATCGGGTGGAGATTAAGCAACAGAATGAAATCAAAGTTCGTTCCAGCGTCTCGGCCCCGTCCGTCATTGACGAGGAATTATTTGCGGGGATGCGTTTGCTGACACAGCCCGAACATGCGTGGTGGCTGATTTTTCTGATGTCGCTTTGCTACATCGGACTGATCTTTCCAGGATGCTGGTTCCTGTCTCAGAACAAGAAGTATCACTACCTGGTCACTTACGGTACGATTGCCGGACTTTCGGTCCTTTTCAGCATTATTTTCCTGCTGATTGGACGTCGAGGTTATGGTGAATCGACTGTGTCGCATTCCGTTGCCGTCGCAAGAATGGAAGACCCCGGCCACTGGAATATGCTTCAGTGGACAACTCTGTTCGTTACTGACGGCGACGAATACATTTTCAGTGCCAGGGATCAGCAGGCATTATTCTCGGCCGGGGATTCTCAGGAGCAGGTTGCCGCCACGATCGTTCCGGGCAACAAGGCAACATTTGCCGGGCAGATCCCTCCATTCAGTTCACAGACTATCATCAGCCGGCGGCGTATTTCACTTCCGGACTGGAAACTGAGTCTGGTCGCGATGAATGGCGACGGGCGTGAGTTGATTGACGTCCTGATTTCGACGGGACAGGGGTTTCCGTCAGGGAAGGATACCGACCTGCTACTGCTGTACGGAAAGCGCCTATACCGTGGTGCGTACGACGCAACCAACAAAACAATTGTTAAAGGTGCGTCGATTCAGACACTGGACGATTTCTGTGCGACAAGACGGACCTTCGAATACCAGTCATTCTGGATGCCCATGGTTGAACAGGCAGATGATCCACGCACCAAATCAGAGCGATTCATGGATGAATCAATCTATGGTCTGATGGCCAGAAGCCTTGTCGATGATGGGGTTGTCGTGCCCGAAGCATATACACTTCCTCCCGATCGAGTGCGGTTGTACGTCTACACAAATACTCTGGACGGCGCGATGCCGGACCTGAATGCTGAAACAAAAACCGAAGGCCGCATACTCTTTGTATGTGACCTGCCCCTTGAAAAAGAATAGACCACAGGTATGTCGACAGTTTCTGCAAGAACCAGCGTTTCCCCAACAACAGTGCCTGCGATCTCCGTCACGGATCTTTCACATTCGTTCAAAGGGCATCAGGCATTAAGTCAGGTATCCTTTTGCGTGATGCCGCAAACGCTGCATGGATTCGTCGGGCCAAACGGTGCGGGGAAAACGACAACGCTCAAGATCATTTGCACATTGCTGAAGCCAAGCTGGGGCGAAGTCTCCGTATTCGGTCACAGTGTGCGATTCGACGCCGTCAACGTTCGTCGGCGGATTGGATTTATGCCCGATCATTTCAGCATGTATCGACAGATGACTGTCTTCGAATATCTGGATTTCTTTGCCGCCGCCTATGGACTGGCACTCTCGCAAAGAGATCAGGTCATCCACGATGTCCTGACCCTGACGGATATGGAAGGACGCAAGGATGATCTGATTAGTGGCTTGTCGCGAGGAATGCAGCAACGAGTAAGTCTGGCCCGAGTTCTTGTTCACGATCCGGACCTGCTGCTGCTGGATGAACCCGCCAGTGGACTTGACCCTCGAGCTCGCATCGAATTAATGGAGATTCTGCGAGAACTTCGGCGAATGGGAAAGACGATCTTCATCAGTTCCCACATCCTGAGTGAGCTGGCGGAACTGTGTGACAGCGTCACGATCATCGACCGGGGACAGGTTAAGTTCAGTGGTCCAATGGATGCTTTGCTGGACAACAACATCGACCAGACGGCCTATAACCTGAAACTGGCAGAAGTGCCTGAAAACACAGTGGAACTCATTCAGGGTTTACCAGAGGTGGAATCTGTCACCGAACCCGAATTCACAAGTGGCAAAGACTTCATCGTGCAGCTGAAATCCGGGGCAACGGCAAATACGTTTCTCGCATCAATGCTGACTCTCAATATCCCAATCGTATCGTTCAGTCAGCAAAGAAAGCATCTGAATCAGGCGTTCATGGACCTGACGACCCGAGGCGTGCGAACCTGACCACAGGAGATTCAAGGTGTCTGCGACGCGAACGCTCTTCCACTGGTCACTGCAAGCCGACGCACGGGCCATCGGACCGCATCTGGTGCGTGCGGGCTTCGCGGTGTTTATGCTGTTCTCCATCACGGCCTCGTTTGTCGATCTATTCGGTCGAGTCGGGCCCGGGCTTCGCTTCTTTCAGTCAATCACATTCCTGAATGTTGTGTTGATTACAGTCTCTGGAGTCAGCTACTTCGTCTCAGCTGTTACGGAAGAAAAAGATTCCGGAAATCTGGCGTTATTGCGTCTCGCCGGGGTAACTCCCATCGCAATTATCCTCAGCAAGTCGACATCACGCATCATCAGTTCCATGATGCTGCTGATTGCACAGTTGCCGTTTACTTTTCTTGCGATCACCCTGGGAGGCATCACCTGGAGACAAATCATCTCCAGTTATTTAGCGCTGGCCGCATGGATGGTATTTGTGGCAAATCTCTCGTTGATTTGCAGCATTCGATGCCAGACAGCTGGTCGCGCTGCCACGCTGGCGGTGACGATTCTGGCTCTTTTTTTCACAATTGATCCCATCGTGGCGTCTGGTCTGGCAGCAATCGGGCCCGGATGGCTACCGGCCTGGTTTGTCGATTCCCTGAATGCACTTGTTTCAATTCAACACAAGATGTCTGTCACGATGCAACTGGATCAGATTCTGCGTATCTCAAGTTTGAATCCGGACTTCGCATCAACACAGTTTTTCTGGGATGTCGGCGCCGGACTGACACTGTTTGCGACCAGCGTTTTGATGTTCAATCAGTGGAGTCAACCCGCTGAGTCGGGGATGGCCGAAGCCAGCCCTGCGGTGCGACGCTGGACCATTGGTCGCTGCTGGAAGCTGCCCATGACATGGAAAGAATTTCTTTTCTTCACCGGGGGATGGCCATTCTGGGGAGTCAAGCTTCTCACGTACGGGATGATTCTCGCCGCGTTTTCGTTCGTCCAGAATGCGGCAGACCCACACCTGGGTTTTGTACTGCACGGAGATCGAGCATGGATCTGTTTTCTGACGTATCTACTGGCATTCTATGCCGAAGTGCTGCTGTACTCGGCAGGCAGCATCTTTACAGAAGTACGCCAGTCGACTCTTTCCTCACTCGCGATGATTCCGATTAGCACCGTTCGGCTGCTATCAGAAAAACTTATGGCGGCAATCCTCGCAAGCCTGCCGGTCCTGATTGCGTTGTGTGTTGCATTCTGGTGTGACCCTCAGGGGATTTCGATGCGCCTTAACGCGCCGCTCATTGTGACCATGATTGCTACGGTGCTGATCAGTAGCCACATCACCGTATTGCTGTCACTTTACACCCGATGGGCAGCGCTTCCGTTGGCATTGCTGCTCACCACGCCCGCGTTTTCCTGCAGCCTGCTGCTGATTGAACGGACGCTGTTGCTGCCCGGTGCGATCGCGAGCACGCACCATTGGCATGTCAGCCTTTTTCTGGCCAGCGTGATCAATCTGTTTTGGGTCTGGCTGTTTGTTCTGCTTCCGATTCAGTTTCGAATTGTCAGCCGTTGGGACGAATTGAGCCAGCATTCGTGAGTGCCTCTTTGACAGGCCGCCGATTCCCATCAACGATTTGAAGGGCTTATCCTGCTGACGCCTCAAGAATGAGTGCGGCCGCGGTTGAAAGAAATCGATCAAAAGCATTTTGAATTCAGACCGTAGAAAGCCACACTCGACACGAATCAATTGAGCCGAGCGGCACGGGCGAAACCAAATGTATCATTGAACATTTGCATCACTGGAAACAGAACGGAGACGTCAAATACGGGCTTATCCCGTTCGGCTTCCAGGTACTTTGCGTCAACCCCATCCTTCTGGATGCGTTCCCAGTTGAGCAGATCGGCCGGCGGGTCGTCCAGTAATTTCTTTACATTCAGGCCCTTCCCGTGCTCGTGCTCGCGGTGCAGAAACTCCAGTAAAGAACTGGCGATTAATCGTTCTCCCTTCAGCAATCCCTCAAGCTCGGACATCATTCGCAGCCAGGCGTCAATTCTGTCATTCGATAGCGGTAGACCGAGTTGGTCGGTCTGATTCGGCCCCGGGAGCCACTCGAAATCGTCATCTGTTTCCTTTCGGATGCTGATCCATGTTTCCCGATTGAGTTCGCACACCCTGACCAGGTGCATACGCATTCGCCTCAGACGCGGTGTATCCACGACATTAAGTCTGAGCCAATGAACTTCCTCGGTCTTAACCACCGAGGGCTCGATGTTTGGGAAAATCCGGCTGACTCGGCGCTCAAACCCCGCTTCTTCGTCCACTGACCGGTAGCCTTCCACCATCGAGCACAGCAGATGGCAATAAGCCCTCAACCACGCCACATCACCTCGATCAAAATGGATCCGAAAATCCGGATTCGATTCCTGAAAATCGAACCTTCTGCCATTTAACCCGGTGATCAGTGCAAGCAGTGTTGTTCGCTGGTCGCCTCTACCGGTGAAATCGAAAGTGATTTCTGCGAGTCTCAGTTTCAATTTCACATGATCGTCCGAGACTTCGGCCAGAGTTGCTTCCGCCCGTCGAAGATCATTGGCAAATGCATCCAGCACCCGCCCAAGTGCTTTGTAACTAATAGCCGACGGATTTGGGTTTACGGGCACTGGCAACCGGAGAAATGGTTCTGTAGCTTTTTCTGAGAGCGTTCCATACTCATACAGCGCTTTACCCAGATTTTCCACGGCTCGCATGAACTGAATGACCCCAAGACCGAACCGGGCTTCGTCATCTCGCGGATTCGCGTCAAGAGTGAGTAACAAGGCTGTCTCGCCTTTGGCAAACTCGCCGTCATGCAGGAAACGCTCTGCCGGAGAACCAGCCTGATCAGCTCCGCAAGCCGGAACCGCAACCAAACAAAGAACAAACAGGACGAATGATCGAATCATTTGTGTTTCCTAAAGCGGGAGCATTATCGAATCATGACAGGTCATGTCGGTACCACAGAAGCAAATACCACTTGCAGAAAATCAGCTTCTCAATTGTCTCGCGACTGCCGCGACAGAACTTAATGTGAGCTCTTCCCAGCTGGAATTGGTATTGCGAGGAATTACTCGGCCCCTTCAGGACGACTGACATCCAGACAAACCAGCCAGTCTTCGCTTCGAAGATACAGACGTTTGTTTGACAGTACGGGAGCCGCCCAGGCCGGATAGTGGATTTCGTCGTACGAAGTCCGGCCATACTCTTTGAATTCGTTCTGGTTGATCGAAACAACAGATAACGTTCCGCGTTCCCCCAGCACAATGAATCGGTCGCCCAGTTGAATCATCGAACCGCGACCAAAATACGGATAGGGGATATGTCTACCGCTTTTTGTATCAATGATATGACCAGTCTCACGGTCGCGAGCCAGTTGCGAAATATCTCCACCAAATCCATCCGTCTTCCACTGAATTTTTCCGTCCTGCAGACTGATGCACCGCAGTTCGCCTTCGTTCTCGTGCCGGCCACTGAACCCATAAATGAATCCATCCACATGAATGGGTGTCGACCAGTGTGCCAGCATATTCCGAGGGTCCCGCCAGATGACATCCAGACCTTTGCCATCGGGCTTCACCTGCAGCAACACCGATCCCAGTTGATACGCAGCAGAAAGAAAAATACGATCATCAATCACAACGGGAACAGCGGCATTAACAGATTCGTGCACCCGCGGCCGAAACCAATAGTGAAAGTTCTCTTCACCAGTCGCCGGATTCAATGACACCAGCCCCTGCCGAACCTGACACAGCAGGTGCCGCTGACCATGAATTTCCGCGATGATCGGAGACGAGTAGCTGACGACCATCTCGTCGCCGCTCCACTGATATGTCTTCCCCGCAACATCTGTAGACGAGCCGTCCCAAGTGTCCTTCCCCACAGCCTGCCAGATTGTATTGCCTGTGGAGATGTCAAACGCCACGACACCGGAATTTGGCTGACCACCGACCAGGACAATCAGGCGGTCGCCGTCGAGCAGGGGAGAACATCCCATTCCGAAAAACCATTCAGGCAGGTCAAAGTCCCGCTGTAAATCCCGTTGCCAGACAATCTCGCCGTCCTGCATAGACACACACGTCAGCATTCCTTCGGCACCGAGCGTATAGCAGTTTGTTTCCGTCAGCACGGGCGAACAGCGTGGACCATTGTTGTATCCGTACGGATCAGCAAAAGAACTCTTGTACGACTGCTTCCAGATTTCTGCTCCGTCGGACACCTTTCGGCACGATATCACCTCGGTGTCGTCCACGCGGTGATGGATGACCAGGCGATCTCCCATGACCGACGGCGCGCTGTAACCCGTTCCGATGGGTTGTTTCCAGAGCATCGCAGGGGGCTGACTGGTCCAGTCCAGGTGAATCCCTGTTTCTGTCGAAACACCAGTATGCTGCGGGCCCAAAAACCAGGGCCAGTCTTCTGCATTAACAGGTCCTGCGATGACAAGAATGGCCAGACAAACGGTTACCACCCGTGGTGCCGGACAGGCCAGTCGTTTTACGATTTGCGATCGCATCGTATGCGAAACTCCCGTGGGAAGGATTGAGGCAGGAAATGACAAGAGGATTTCGCTCAAGACTTCATTCACCGTCTTTCAGTCAAATTCGGCGCAAAGGCTTCATGCGACGGTCATTGTACGCGCCCGGTCACGAATACAGAACAGGCCATTTCAGGACCACAATACGCGAAGTCACTACGAAAGGAGTTCGTTCGAACTCCTCTGTTCTTCAGAGATCGCACGATGACTGCCAGATATTTCCGGAAGGACTCCGGATGCATCTCTACGATGTATAGTCGTGCACACCACCTGTTTCATCGTCTTCATCAGAATCTTCAAACTCTTCATCGTCGAACAGGCTGTCGTCCGGCAACTGATCTGAGGAATCAGATTCGCGGGATTCGTCCCAGTCCTCAGACAGGATCCCGTGCCCAACATCATCATAACTTTCTTCGCCGAAATCATCAGAATCCAGTTCACCCTGATCTGTCAGCATATCTCCATCAGCAGATCGACCGAAAGGCTTGTAATCCGGATCAACTTCTCCGCGGGCTCGCAGGATCAAGCGGATGGGAACTTCACGAAACGGGGTAACTTCGCGCAGGAAACCCAGCAAGTATCGCTTCCACGATTCGTCCATCAAACCAGGTTCGTTGCACTTCAGCACGAGTGTCGGCGGAACACCGTCGACCTGTGATGCGTAGTAGATTTTGGGTCTTCTGTTCTTCCGAATCGGCGGAGGATTGCGGATGATTGCCGTTCGTATTGCTCGGTTCAGTCGACCTGTCGTGATTCGTTTCTTGGCCTGCTTGAATACGCTCTGAGCCAGATTCAGCAGTTTACGAATATTGCGTCCGTCTTTGGCTGTCAGAATTGCAATCGGAACATGCCGCATCGAGCTGAACGTCTTCGTCAGATAGTCGACCCACTTTTCGCCAGTCATCTCGGCTTCCAGAGCCAGGTCCCATTTATTGATGACGAAAATGCACGGTTTGCAATGCTGCGATATCTCCTCAACAAGCTGCTTGTCGACTTTCGAAATGGTCTGCGTCGCATCAAAGAACATCAGCACGATGTCGGCTCGACGAATGCTTCGCTGAGCCCGGACGAGGCCGTAAAACTCAATATCGTTGGCCAGACTTTTCTTCTTGCGTACGCCGGGTGTATCAATAGCGACAAACGCCTTCCCGTCGACTTCGAACCGCACGTCAATACTGTCGCGAGTCGTGCCGGCAACTTCACTGACGATCACACGTTCGCATTCAGCAATTTGATTAATGAAGGTGCTTTTACCGACGTTTCGACGGCCAACAATGGCGAGTCGCAGATCGGCTGGCATCAGCAGTTCATCGCCTTCATCATTTTCGGAAGCAGCGGCTTCGGGAAGATTCTCTACAATAAACTCTATCAATTCATGGCGATTGCGATTGGCTTTCACACTCGTGCAAATCATCGGCAAGCTGGCAAGCTGCAGAAACTCAATCGCATCAATGTCCGACTTTGTTGAATCACATTTGTTTGCAACGAGGATAGCGGGCTTGTGCGATTTGCGAATCCGATCGGCAACTTCCCTGTCCAGCGGTGTCACGCCGGCTTTGGCGTCAACCACAAACATCAGGACATCGCACTCAGCCAGACCGATGTCGATCTGTCGTTCGATATCGTCAGACAAATCGTCGCTGTCGACGATGCCAATACCACCGGTGTCCACCAGTTCAAAGTAGCGACCCAGTTCGTGCATGATCCATGTGACGCGATCGCGTGTTACGCCTGCGGTCGGATCCACGACCGAAATTAATCGCGCAGCCAGCCAGTTCAGCAGAGAACTCTTGCCTACGTTCGGACGACCAACAATTGCCACTTTTGGAAGTGACATAATTCTACCCCTGCACCAAGGGCTTCGCCCTCGACCCGAATCCAATCTGCCATTCGGAAACGCATCCAGCGTTCCCGAACTGCAGCTCAAAGAAATACACAAACCGCAACCTGTGTCCTGGAATCAGCACGATCGCAACCGCCTGATGTACCAACAGTGCTGACTTGAACCGCACAGCTTATTCGACGCATGCAGCATCCACCACTGACAGTGCCGGATATGTGAATGAACCAATCGAGACCATCCCAATTCCTGACATTCTGCCCGGGATTTTACTCGAATTACTCTCACCTTTGGCATTTTCTGGTGTGCCAGAGACGAAAACGGCCGCCCCTTGCTGCGGGCCCGTCGGCGTCAGACTTCCCAGAAGCCTTCTCGAAACAACCCGGACTTTGACGCAAATTTCTGTGGCTAAGATGATCTCTTAATGCTCGTCCGTGGAAATCCCCGTCTCGACCTGTTCATCCACAACTTCAGATTGAGTCTGCTGCACGGCAGTTGAATCTGATGGTTCCAGGGGTCCGTCCTCGTCAACCTCAGCATCCAGCCCCAGCGTTTTCATGCGTCGGTAGAGTTTCGGTCGCGTGAGTCCGAGTCGTCGGGCAACTTCGGTCTTGTTCCCTTCACATTCCACCATCGCTGCGGTGATCAGTTCCACTTCGAATTGTTCGAGCAAAGTTTCCAGCTGAATGATGGTCGGTTTTGCTCCCCCGGCGTTCCGCTGGGCGTCCTGTGCAACTCGAAAATGCCAGGGAAGATGTTCCGGCAGAATGACTGAACCGGTGCAATTCCTGCAGGCTTCGCTGGCCACTCCATGTAATTCTCGCACCTGCCCCGGCCATCGGTACGCCTGCAACTGGTCCTGAACCTCCTTTGAAAACGTCGTAGCAGGCGATTTATGGTCTCGACGATGCTGGTCCATAAAGTGCTGAAACAACAGCAACACGTCGTCACCGCGTTGATTTAACGGCGGCAACTGCACTTCGATATCCGACAGACGGGCGTGAAGTTCCGGCAGAAGGCGACCATCATTCAGCAACTGTGACAGTGGGTACTGACTGGTCGCGGCCAGACGAACGGGCGTCTGGACATTACCGGTCGTCACACTTGATGACTTGATTCCGCTGGGTTTATCGCCGACCGACGAATGATCGTCGATGGAATCAAACGCATAATGATCGACCAGCCATCGTTGAACATCCAGCGGCAACATTTGGAGTTCGACAAGCACAAGCAGAGCAGTGCGATGATGTGGCATTGTTGACACGGGCCCACCCGCAGTCCGCAGCTGGTGTAGTGTCGAAAGCAGCACCGAAGATGCCAGCAGATGGCAGTCAAGAAAAGCCAGTGACTGGTCCGACAGGGGAGACTGTAAGTGTATCAAGCGAATCAGATGCCGCCGACCGCTTCCTTCAGGGCCAGAGACAGCAAAAGGCGAAGCTGTCGATTTCAGTAATTCCGCCTGCCGCAGTGCGCGCCGCATCAGGCTACACTTACCGAGATAGTTTTCGCGACCAAACCGCCTCCTGAGGTCCAGCCTCAGTGCGTTGATTTCTGCGTGCAGGGATTTCAGTGAACCGGAGGCAACGCTCTTTATCTGCGTTTCTATGGGCGAACGATTCAGTATCACCAGCGTCGCTGCAGCCATAGAAGGCTCCGTGCCGGGCAGTGATTCCTGCAAAGGAACAAATGTCAGGTTCACAGACACTGAATTGCCTTTTGCATCCGGCAATACGGTGCTGATCTCTGCAGTCATCCCCTGCTGGCAGATATCGGGTGGAGCCAGAGACGAAGTCACCAGATCGACAAGCGGATTTTCCCCGGGAAGTTCCTGATCGCTGGCTGCCGTGCGATAACAACGCAGTGAACCGAGATCATCGTTGGTCCACCCGGTTAATTCAGTCACCCCCGGACTTACACTTCGAATCCGGCAGTCACCATCCAGCGCGATGATGGCCGATGGTCCTTCTTCGATCAATTGCGTCCAGTTCAGTCGTCGTGGGCGCGCCACTCAGCATTCCTTTCAGAGCCCGTCGTCAATCGTAGTTGCGAATTCGCCACGGCTATTCTGCCAGAGGCAGAACGACTGCGGCTTCCTGGCTGAGGATTTGAGGTCGTCGGGGCACTTGGGTTTGCCGTGCATTGGACGACAGCATCTTCTTTAAATCAATTCGAACATATGGCATTTCCGCCGCAGGTTTCCTGTGGCTGGCGTTTGCGACATACAAGACTCCGTCAGCCGGAATGAATAAGACATTGTGCAGATTAGACTGCATCGCCACCGGGCGACTCATCAACCACATCCCCAATTCTTCATCGATCAATCCGTGCTTCTCTTTGACCCGACGGCGCAATTCCTCCAGACGACTTCCTGCAGAAAGAACGACAGCATCGGGGATCCCTTCTCCCAGTCGTTCGTGCCCCTGACCAGGATCGATGAATTCGATACTTTCGGGAGTCGCCGCAACCCCTACAGCCTGATTCGTTTCTCCATCTGCAAAAACATAGTAATACTCGCAAGTGCGTGGATTCTCTGTCCACAAATGTTTGACTTCATCCAGCGTTCGACATTCTTCCAGCGCGCGACGCATGAGCGTTGCCATAGGCACTCCGTCCCAGTTGCCTTCACCGCGGCCCCCCATTTCCCCCAGTGAAATCATCTCGGCATTCATGCCACTGACGCTTCCGGTGAATGCCGCGTAACCAACGTTTGCAAACGCAATTTGCCCCTTCGGTTCGATAATGAAAGTCGTGGCTGCGTCCTGCAGACCAATAGTTGTCATGTAGTCAAGAACGCGACCGTGATACAGCTTTCCGTCTTTCGTTGCTGAACCAAAGACTGCAAATCCGGAACAGTGGAACATTTCAGGAAAGACATTCAGCGTTTCTGCCGTTTCGGCATCGATGTTCAACGCAGCAGCGATGGCTCGTGTTTCCATCTTGTGCCGTTCCGGAATAAACGGTGACAGTCGTTCATAGGCCGCCATGAGATCCTGACGAAACCAGTGCCCTGTGCGGATGACATGCGCCAGACCAAAGGTATAGAGAACTGATTCGATGCACCTTCGTGACTCATCGGGTAGTAGTAAACCGTGAGCTGTTCCAATTTCTTCGGGAGTGCCCCAGAGTGTTGCGACGCGCTGGCCTTCGATCCATTCGAGGCGACCATTCTTTACGGTACGCGGCGCCATTGGAGGCGTGAGCAGACTCTGACCAGGCAGCAGGATTTCCCCGCTCGGCGTACTCCTCGAACGACTGTACGTTCCAGTTCGTCCCGTGAAATCTGCTGAACATCAAAATTGCCCCAGTTCTTCATATCAATCCTGGCAGGGGTTTCGATTTCAAAACGGGTGTCGATTTGAAGCGAAGCGTCCTTGTGTCGAATCAGTAGTCTGTTGGCCTGAGGTAAGGACACTTCGACACTGCCGCTGATCGTCCACGACTGTTGTTCTGCTGAATACTTCATGTCCGTAAAAGCCAGCATGCCGGCCACCAGAGAAGTCAGATCTGTGTTGGTGTCAGCAGCCATCCGAAGCATGGCCAACTGTGAATGCTCCGAAATGAGTCGAGAAAGACAACCCTCAGGAGATAGTTGATCCGCCTCACCAACGACACCCTGCCCAACAAACACACGCTTGTGCCTCGGTAGTATCAACGCAGTGACATCATCGCGTCGCCGAATGTGCAATGCATAGTCAGCGTGATCCAACGTCAGGTCGAAGCTGTGTGCATCCAGCTTCTTCAGGACGATGTCGATCTGCTGAGGCCTGTTATCAATCTTTACCGAAGCCTGGATAGAAACCTGAAACTGTTGTTGTTGTCCGGCAGTGAATAGGGGTTTCAGACCAGCGACCAGCGATTCCAAATGGGTACCTTCATCCGACGATGCAGTTTCGGCTCCTTTGACGACGCTTGTTTCAACGACACTTGTTTCAACAACGCTGCTTGCTGCGCCGAATGATTCCACCGCATACAGGTGCGGCGTCAGGGTCCACATACCCAGCAAAGCTGCAGCAGCGTAAGTGGCTGCCCGAAAACAATCCATCACCAGCAAACTGACCATTGCCTACTCTCCTTCATTGAATATTGCGTCGAAGCAAGATCAGTAGCATATCCACCGTTTCAGTGAACATCCATGCTGCATAGTCTGGTAATTCCTCCGGAACGCCGATCGACAACCGGCCATCTGTACCCGCGATAATCAGAACAGACGGGCTGTCTTGCTGACACGGACTTTTGTACGCTGCGTCGTCTGCCAGACAAGATCCCGATCAGGTTTCAGCGGTCTTTGTTGTGATCCATGCCTTGTCCCTGGAACTTTGTTTGATCCTGCCCGATTCACCTGCCGTCGAATACTGCCGATACGAATGACCAGAATCTTTACCAGGACGATCACTTTGCCCATCGAAGGGCATTCGATCACGATCAATATTCCTGCTCATCCCGATCAGATTCTGGAGCAGGCGGTTCAGGGAGAGGCGAATGGCGATCATCAAACCGATCCTTACTGGGGATTGCTTTGGGATGCCGCTCCCAGAACCGCTCGATGCATTTTGCGTCATGCGCAGGCCAATGGATTCGCGCGTGGCCTGAAAACGGTGGAACTTGGGTGTGGCGTTGGCCTGGCGGGAATCGCCGGGTTACTGGCAGGATTGGATGTCACGTTAACGGATCTGGTTCCATCGGCTGTGGAAATGGCGTGTGGAAATGCGGTGCTGAACGGTTTTTCTGACGCCCGTGGGCAGGCAGTCGACTGGCGCAATCCCCCGGATGAAACATACGATTTCATCGTTGCAAGCGATGTCCTGTACGATTCTGCCAACCATCGACCACTGCTGAATACGATTACGCGAATGCTGGCAGAAAACGGCGTCGTCTGGATTGGTGACGCTGGGCGGGCGAACTCCCCACTTTTCATTCATCTGGCAGAAGATGAAGGATGGAAAGTGTCCATTCTTGATGAAGACCAGAATGAACTCCTGGCCCCAACGCATGTGCGGTTTCAATTGATCGTCCTTCGGCGTTAATTGCAGGCAGACTGGCCGATGAATTCGATGGCGCTTCGTCACGCTGGGTTTCGCCCCGGAAACGTCGATCGGGCGACATATCGGTATTGAGCAATCGCCGTGGCGTCCCTAAAAAGCGTCGGAATGGTTCGTTGGACGAACAAGCAGATTTGGAGCTGATGTCTGTCAATTGCACCTGAGTGCACTTGAGCAGCATGAACGAGATTGACAAACCTCTGTCAACCGGAGTCTCTTCGAAGGAGCGGAGTGGGTTATGTCGGGTGCCGGGACATTCGATTTTTGCGCGGCCATGGAACGACTGTGCATTGATATCTGCAGTCGGCATGCGGAATTCCTCCACGTCCGCATGTCGGAAGTGGTCGTTACATTCGCACAGACTCGATCGAGTGTCGACTGGGGTATGCAGGCAAAATTGACACCGCTTCGGTTTGAAGGTGGCCGACGAACCGAACGCCGCAACGGCAGAGTGTGGACGATTCATCCCATTCGCCACAACGGAAAAGAGGCGCTCTATGTGCTCACTTTCTATCTGCCCCGTTTTCTGAACTTGTCATTCGATGAAAAGATCATCACAGTCTTCCACGAACTTTATCACATCAGTCCCCTGTTTGATGGCGACATCCGACGGTTCAAAGGGGCGTGTTACATGCACAGCGGAAGTCAGAAAGCCTACGACAAGCAGATGGCGGTCTTTGCAAAAGAGTACCTGGCTTCACGACCAGATCGTTCACTGTATACATTCCTGAATCATGACTTCATCAACCTGCAGAAGTCATTCGGAGCCGTTGTCGGGCTGCGAATCCAAACGCCTCGTCTTGTCGAAGTTCGTGATGCCGCGTGAATCGCCGAGCTTATTCAGATGAAACCGCGGGCAGCAAACTCACCCGGCAGGACAAGAAACCAGAAGCAGGTGTTTCATGGAAATCGATATCGCATCCACCCGAGCTTCGATTGTGTACCAGCATCTGACGCGCATCATTGCTCCGCGGCCTATCGCCTGGGTCTCAACGCGATCTAAAGACGGGCTCTCCAACATCGCGCCGTTTAGTTTTTTTGCCGGCGTCGGATCTCGTCCAGCGACTCTCCTGTTCTGTCCCGCCAACAGACTCGATGGAAGCCCCAAGGATACTCTTCGCAATATCCGCGAAACGGGTGAATTCGTTGTAAATGTTGTCACGGAAGAACTTGCCGTACTGATGAATGAATCCGCAGCGGACCTGCCCGAATCCGAATCGGAATTTGCGGCCTGTGATATACCTGAAACGGCTTCCAAAACGGTCAAAGCCCCCACAGTGGCCATCAGTCCGGCAAGCATCGAATGCAGTCTCCTGCAGGAGCACGCGATTGGAAGCGGCCCTGGTGGTGCCAATATTGTTGTGGGCAGCATCCAGCACATCTCGATCGCAGACCATGTCCTGGACGAATCCGGCTTCGCCGATGTCCGAAAGTTACACCTGATCGGCCGCATGGGAGGCAACTTTTACTCCCGCACATCCGACATCTATGAGCTTGAACGCCCTCGCCAGGCGTAAGCCGCTCCCGCATCCGCACTTCAGAACCACACGGTCCAGCGCCACGATAACCCGGCGCATGCAGTCGAGTGTGTCTGGCTCTCACGGTTCAACATCTCTGAAGGATTCTCCCGGGAAACTGCGAGTGCGCTGCCACGGTAATCGAGTCGACCTGCAAGACCAGTTCTGGAGAAAATCCGCCGAAAGAAGTAGTCGTCAACTTTTCGCCATTTCGCTCCACAGTCACGGTAGAAGAATTGATAACCTGCCTGAATGGTCGGGAGCCCCCGGATCAGCGTCTCTTGCAGTTTCGTCGCCTCCCGCACCCCGATGGATCCGGGACATCGCTACATCTGGCATGAGGAGAACATCGATGCAACAGAATCCTGAGAGTCAGTATGTAACCGAACAACTGGCTAACCGTACTCGACTGGTTTACCTGCTGGTAGGAGACCTTCGTGATCTCCTTGGCGAGCAACTGGATTGTTCAGAGCGGAAGTGGATCTCGGCGATTCTTGACGCACTCGTTGAGTCGCTTCATTCATTACATGAGCTGAAGGCTCGTGGCGGCTATATGCAGGAGGTCATCGATGAGCGACCCTGCTGGGCAAATCGAGTGCGTCATCTTCAGGACGAATATCGACGGCTCTACAGCCAGCTGCAGAATCTGCAGTGCATGATTGGTGTCTGTTCTGACGAACAATTCGGTCAGAGGGTGGAATCCATTCAGCGTGAACTGCGGGACTGGATGATGTGGTTCGTTTCCCACGAGCGACACGAATCACGGTTGCTGCAAACCGCTTTTTTGATCGATGTGGGTGGCGGCGACTGACGAAACCTGTTTCTCACTGCTTACAACCGCATTGACCCCGGTCCTCCGTAATGTTTCGACAGGATGCAGAGCGGCTGGGCTGACCAGATAGCCTGTTGAAAAACGGGGCTGGCTCGACCAGGAGACATTTAAACACGATCGCTGACAGTCGTCCTGCGCACCTGTCCTGATTTTCCAACGGACAGCTAAGCTAACTGCCGGCAGATTGCCGCCGGTCCGAATATCGCCGGGCCTGCTGCTGGATGCTTCGGAACTCTGCCGCCAGTCTGGCGGATTCGGAAGTCGGAAGACCCAATGGCAAATCGCTGAGGCCAACCCCCATAAGATGCAGTGCAATGAGCCACTCCCGTCGATCGCTGCGAGAATTCAGAAGCGAGGTCGGAGAATTTTCAATCAGTGCCTGAATCCTTGGTATCACACCCGCAGCTTCCGGGCCAAGACGCTTGCAGGCTTCACGAATGCCACTCAGGACCTGACGGCGTGCATGCCAGGGCATCTCGAGAGATTGATCCAGCAACGCCATCAGTTGCGGAACTGCATCGGGTCCCAGATCTGCCATCCGTTCAACAAATGGTGCTGCTTCTGTGACCTCCAGTGCCTGCCGCCAGATCAACTGTTCATTCTCCGTTGGTTCCGCGAAGGTACCGTCCTTCAGACGAACAAGCGAACTGATATACCAGGCTTTTGCACCCGGGTCTCTGGAATTCAGATATCTTTGTACAAGCCCGGCTCGCAGCGGCGTCAAATCTGCTTTACCAGACAGTGCAACGCGCAAGGCGTGGGCAGGATCGGCGATCCGATCGTCTGACAGGATGCGATCGATCAAATGAAACTGGTTGTGATCGGCCGTGTACCGAAATTGCTGCAGCCACATCGGAGCAATCAAAAGCTCGGATTCCGTTGCAACGGGATTATTGAGCACATCAGTCAATGCCCGCTCTGCTTCGGCAATCATGTGAGGTTGAGGCGTCGGTTGTGGAATACTGACGGTGCGCAAAAGCTCCACCGCACTATCGAATTGGTAATAGCGAGCCTGGTTGGAGACTTTGGAACGACCAACGGTGAATTCGGCGGATGCAAATCCATTTGCAGAACTACCGACATCAAACCCGAACCAGAAGAGACGTCCCGGGATCGAATGACGGACCAGAGACGATCGTGCAACGACGTCTCCATTTCGATTTCGAACTTCGATACGTTCCACCTGTGGCTGTGCCTTGCCCTGAAGCCGTTCGTACTTGATCGTCCAGTCAATCGCGTCAACATCCATCGGCGTGGTGCGTCGAATTTCCTCTCCCCGTGAAATCCGCAACGCCCACTCGGACTGAATTGAGCGGTCCGCTTCCTGCATCGAAGCCCGACTATGAAACTGGCGATCCTGTTGCAGCCTTGCAAACTTCTGCAGGATTGACTGCGGTTCCACTGGAACAACAAGAGTACCCGGATTTCCCCCGCCTTTTCGAAACGTGGCCGAACCCTCTTCGCAAACTCGTGTAACGCTGGTGACCCCCGGTGTGTCCAGCAGGGCTGCGCACAGGAAGTCACATTCAATAGCCTTGTCACGTGCAGATTTTTGCTGCTTCCACTCGAGAAGAACGTTCCCCCCAATCGTTAATTTTTGGGTAGGAATGATCTCCGGTCGCGCCGCCTGAATGAACTTGTTCTGCTCGATTGATCGCAAAGGCCACATCACCGTTGCACTCAGTCCCAGCGTTATCATGAACGCCAATAGGTTGGCAGTCATCTCCGACCGAATGGGCAAAGAAAGTCGAACAAGAAACGTGGCAAGCAGGTAAACAAACACCGTCGGAATCACGGCAAGAACTAAACCCGGGATAACCATCAGGAACAAGCCGAGAACGACCAGAGATGGCATGGCCATGACCATGGCTGTGACCAATCCCAGGGGAATTAGTATCCAGACCAGCACATGACACCGAACACATTCAGGGAGGAATTTCATCAGGATTCCGCGACGCAGGAGCAAGAGACTGAACGACTCATGAGTGTGGATCGAAGCAAAACAGACACCCTTAGAGTAGTTCAGCCTGCGTGTATCAAAGCTCGCTTTTGGTGGAACGCGAATGATTGACTGGATGGGTTGGAGTGATCGGACCGGCCTTTTGGATTGATGTTGTTCAGCGAGTAACTTTGAAGAGGGATCTCCCCAGATCGGTCACTTGCCTGAATAACCGTTGCCCCGTCGACCGTCGGCGATCCAACACTGCGTCGATCCAACACTGCGTCGATCCAGCACTGCGGCGTTCCGGTGATGCCAATCGAAAAGCCAGCGTTTTCGGCGAAAGTCGCATCGAAATCCGGAAATCGCGGACGGATCCCATACGCTGAACCTCGGTTCTAAAGCAGGACAACGACCTTGCTTGTCTGCCCCACGTGCGATAGGCTGCAGAAATGGGAAGATTTCTGCTCGCATTCACGCTCACCACCAGCCTGCTGCTGTGCCCGTTCCGTTGCATGTCCTGCGACTCGGATGCATTGCAGAAAGGTGATGTTGTGCGTTCGGTGTGTCCCTGCTGCCACCGAGACAAAGATTGCGACGATTCCCCGCTAAAGAGCGATGATCCAGACAATAACTGTTCCTGCCCGAACTGTATCTGCGAAGGTGCAACGCTTCCGGATGGCCCCAGGGTGGCAGCAGTTGATTTCCAGTTGGCTTTGGCTCACTGGTTTATTCAACAGGATGCCGACGCGAATTGTAGGATTGACTGCCGCTCGACTGCTCCGGCGAATCCACCGCCACGTTTGGTCTGTGGCCACATTGCGCGCGCTGCTTTCCAGGTCTGGCTGATTTAACCTTGCTGCGGCCCTCTTTTCTTCCGCCGCCTTCCCAAACCTGTGTGACTCAATACGCCTGAATGGCGTGCGGATTTCGCATTCACCATTCGCGACAGAATTCCCTCCGTAAGGCTCAGCGCATTTGTGCTTGCGCCCGGTTATTTGATGTCGAGAATGATCTCATACCTGCCCTGAACCAGACACGACCGCAGATGCTGCTTCCCTGGGAATATGGTGTTCGCAATCTGGCCCGTCGGCCTGTACGAACGGCACTTACGCTCGTTGCTTTGGCGACGGTGGTGATGCTGGTGTTCGTCGTTGTGGGCTTCATTCGAGGGCTGGAACAATCGCTGGCGATCAGTGGGGATCCCGATGTTGTACTGGTCTATTCGGTCAACTCAGAGGAGAACATCGAGAACTCGTCCATTGAGGCTCGGACGCCGGAGTTGCTGACCGCCAGCATCGATGACGTTTGGAATCGGTTCGGCGTGCCGCATGTGTCTCCAGAGTTGTACATGGGAACGCGTGTCAGGTTCCGCGATGGCTCTGGCGGTTTGGGATTGGTGCGAGGTGTCACTCGCAAGGCCCCACTCGTTCGACGCAGCGCGCGATTAAGGCAGGGCCGTTGGCCGCAGGCGGGTGAAGTTATTGTTGGGCGATTGGCATCTGCCAAACTTGGTATCGACGACGACCATCTGGCGATCGGACAAACCATCGAATTCGAAGGTCAGTCCTGGCTGATCTGCGGCGAATTCTCTGCCGGGGGAGCAGCCTATGAATCTGAGATCTGGTGTCCGCTGGCGGATTTTCAAACTGCGACCCGGCGGCAGGACATCAGTCTGGTGGCCATGTTACTTGCGCCGGAAGCAACTGCAGCCAATGTCTCGCTGTTTTGCAAGCAGCGAACCGATCTGGAGCTGCGGGCGATTCGCGAGATCGATTATTACGGACTGCTTCAACAGCATTATCGACCAGTTCGGCTATTGGCATGGCTGGTTGTGATACTGGTAGCCGGGGCAGGCGTCTTCGCCGGATTGAACATGATGTATGGAGCGGTCGCCGGTCGAGTGCGCGAGATCGCAACTCTGCAGGCGATCGGATATCGACGGCGAGCAATTCTTCTGAGCCTTGTGCAGGAAGGCGTACTGCTGGCTGCCGCCGCTTCGCTTCTGGCAGGTGGCGTCGCACTCGTCTTTCTGAATGAAACCGCGGTGCGATTTACGATGGGAGCGTTTGTATTGCGTATCGACAGCGTCGCCATCCTGTGGGGCTGCGGCGCAGGGATTTTGTTAGGCGTCCTTGGTGCACTGCCACCGGCACTCAAGGCACTTCACATATCGGTGGCGACTTCACTCAAAGCAAATTAAAGGAGAACGGAAATGAAAGTGTTGAATGGAATATTCGTATGTGTGCTGACACTCTCCGTGGGATGCGGAACGTCCAATATGGGCAGCCCCGAGGCCTCGTCGAAGCCCGCTGCCGAAGGTGCTCAGTTTGTCACGATGATGGAACCTGCCGACGCTATCCCGGTCGGAGCCGCCCGTGAATCCGCTGAAGATACACAGGATGTGACGCTGGTTGGGAGAATTGGCGGATCGTCCGAGCCGTTCGTCGAAGGATTGGCTGCGTTTACGATTGTCGACCCGAAGGTACCGCACTGTGCCCCGGACGAAGGTTGCCCAACTCCGTGGGATTACTGCTGCACGCAGGATCAGGTCAAAGGCAACATCGCCACAGTGAAGGTCGTGGATGACGCAGGCAATCCGGTGTCCGGCGATGCTCGCCAATTACTGGGCGTCAGGGAACTTTCGACCGTCGTTGTTCGAGGTAAGGCAGAACGTGACGACCGGGGAAATCTGACAATTGCCACCCATCAGATTTTTGTTCGACCCGGCGAGTAAACCATGAGCGACACGCAACTGGACCTAAGAAATCTGGCGCTCAATCGTTCGCATTCTTCAACAAGCGGGAAGCCGCGACGCCGACGAAGGTTGTTGCGGTACGTCCTGCCCTTGAGCATTCTGGCTGGTTTCGTGGGACTGATCGTTGCCGCAAGTGGACGTCAATTCCTGCCGGGTACGTCTGTGACCGTCGTGCCTGTCATTGTGCAGCGGAGCGAGATTCAGCAGGCTGGCAGGGCCTTATTTCAGGCGGCCGGCTGGATCGAACCAAGACCAACGTCCGTCAGCGTCCCTGCGCTGGCACCGGGAGTGATTGAAGAGCTTCTGGTTGTTGAAGGTCAGGAAGTGAAACGGGGAGAGACGATTGCCCGGCTGATTTCTGTCGACGCTGAAATTGCTGTCGAGCAGGCCCGCGCGTCGCTGGCACTTAGCGAAGGCGAACTGCAGCGGGCGCAGGCGGAACTGAAGGCAGCTGAGTCACGACTTAACAATCCCCTGCACCTGAAAGCTCCGCTGTCTGAGGCTCGCAGTCTACTGGCAAAAACGATAACAGACAGTCAGAAACTGCCGTTCGTAATCAGAGCTGCCGAGGCTACGGTGGATTTCACCCGCCGCAGTTTTGAAGGGAAACGAAATGCGGGAGAGAGCATTCCACAGGTAGTCGTACTGCAGTCGGAACGGGATTACCTGACCGCTCGAGCGGAACTCGAAGAGTTACAGACACGTGCTCCCAATCTGAAGCGGGAAATTGAAGCTCTTCAGGAGAAAGTGCAGGCACTGGAAGAACAGTTGGGCCTGTTGATAGAGGAGCACCGACAGGTCGGCGAAGCGCGTGCCAAAGTTAACTCGGCCACAGCCGCGTGCGACGACGCAGGACTCAGACTGCGGCAGGCCGAACTCACGCTTCAACGCATGCAGATTTGTGCGCCAATGGACGGCCGCGTGCTGCGACTACTGGCTTCGCCCGGGACGCGTATGATGGGGCTTGAACAAACGGCCGGACAGAATTCCAGTACCGTGGTGGAAATGTACGATCCCGCGCGACTTCAGGTGCGAGCCGACGTGCGCCTCGAAGACGTTCCGCTGGTTACGCCGGGAGCACCGGTCGAAATTAAAACCGCCTCTTCGTTCCATCCGATCAATGGCACCGTGCTTCAGTCGACCAGTACGGCCAACATTCAAAAGAACACCCTGGAAGTCAAAGTCGAACTGATCGATCCGCCTTCGACCGTACGCCCGGAGATGCTGGTCACGGCGACGTTTCTTGCTCCGAGATCCAACACGCCCCCCGAATTACCCCTCGAAACCGACAGAATTTTTGTTCCCGGGCAGCTCGTGTCCTCGAACGATTCCGGATCGATGGTTTGGCTCGTTGACGAAAACAACCTGGCGACCCTCAGGACCGTGACACTCGGTGGCGACGGCCGGAACGGACTTGTCGAAGTGACCGCTGGTCTGAACGAGACAGACAAGCTGATTGCCTCGGCAACCAGCGAGCTGAACCCCGGCGAAACAGTTGTTATTCGTGAAGAAGATCCAAAGATCGGTGTGGAGAAATAGAATATGCCACTCGTCGCACTGCAGAACGTCACCAGATGCTTTACGAAAGGTGGTGAAACCATCACACCCCTTGACGACGTGAGCCTGAAGATTGATGAGGGAGAGTTTGTGTCGCTGATGGGACCGAGTGGAACCGGAAAGAGTACTCTTCTGAATCTGGTCAGCGGCATCGACCAACCGGATTCCGGTCGAATCATTGTGGCCGGAACCGAAATCTCCAGCCTGTCTCGCAGTCGACTGGCCGACTGGCGTGCTGCAAATCTTGGTTACATTTTTCAGACGCACAACCTGATACCCGTGCTCACCGCATATGAGAATGTGGAGTTACCAACACTGCTGCTGAAACTTTCCTCAACCGAACGCCATCAGCGCGTGGAACTGGCACTTGAAGCGGTCGGTCTCACCGATCGAGCACATCATTATCCCCGACAGCTGTCCGGCGGTCAGGAACAACGGGTGGGAATTGCTCGCGCAATTGTCGCCCATCCCAAAGTGGTCGTGGCCGACGAGCCAACAGGCAGTCTCGACACGGAAACGAGTCAGCAGATTCAGGTGTTGCTGCAGCGTCTTAATCGCGAACTGAACATCACCATTCTGATGGTGACCCATGACCGCGACGTAGCAAGCATCGCGTCCCGACTGTTGATTCTGGATCGGGGAAAGTTCCTGGAGCCAGCCACTACGACCGTCTGACGCGAACGAATTCCTATGTTGACGTATGTTTTCAAAACCCTGTGGCGACATCGCACGCGGAGTCTTCTGACTGTGTCCGGAGCC
Source organism: Planctomycetaceae bacterium (assembly GCA_041398825.1). Classification (NCBI taxonomy): domain Bacteria; kingdom Pseudomonadati; phylum Planctomycetota; class Planctomycetia; order Planctomycetales; family Planctomycetaceae; species Planctomycetaceae bacterium. The sequence goes on from JAWKTX010000016.1 coordinate 87,831, forward strand.
GCTGTGGCCATGTTCGTCTTCTGCTTCGTTGGCTCAGTTCAGGAAGGACTTCGTCGACTGACCACCGGCGCGGATGCTGATCGCAGCCTGATTGTTTTTCAGGAGAACCGCTTCTGCCCGACCAGCAGTCGATTGCCCGAAGACTATGCGAGACAGATTCTGCAATTGCCGGGCGTGCGTGATGTGATGCCAATCCAGGTCTGGACCAATAATTGTCGAGCCAGCCTGGACATTGTTGTGTTCAACGGCGCTGCCCCTGAACAAATTCAGAAGTCGCGTCCGGTCAAATTGCTGACAGGTTCGTGGGGCGACTTTCAGGCACGGCGCGATGCAGCCATCGTTGGACGGAATGTGGCTCAGCGACGGGGGCTATCTATTGGTGATCAATTCTCAATTGGCGACGTTTCCGTGCATGTGTCCGGGATCTTTGCATCTTCGGTTCCTGCGGAAGAGAACCTGATCTACACCAGTCTTCAGTTTCTCCAGTACACACGCGGACTGGATGCTGCGGGCCTGGTCACACAACATGAAGTGCTGCTGACGACTGAAGCGGACCCGGATCAGGTGGCCGCCGAAATCGACCGCGTGTTACGCGCCGGCCCCGTTGCTACCACCACGAGACGTAAGGGCGCATTCCAGGCCAGCACACTGTCGGACCTCGTTGATCTGATTGGCTTTGCCCACTGGCTGGGCTACGCCTGCGTCGGACTGGTGCTGTCGCTGGTGGCAACAACCACCGTGATGAGCGTTCAGGACCGCCTGAAGGAATACGCCGTACTGCAGACGATCGGTGTGAGACCAATGCGAACGATGCGACTGGTCCTTGCCGAAAGCACAATTCTGTGCCTGATCGGAGGTCTGACGGGAACACTGGCGGCAAACAGTTTGCTTGCCTGCGGAGGCTTCGCGATCGGTGCCGAAGGAGCGACCATTGCATTCCGACCATCGCTCAGTTTGCTCACAACTGGTTTGGGCGTGTCCCTGCTCGTTGGTATTTCAGCTGGCATCGCACCTGCGATTCAGGCTTCGACGGTGCCCATTGTAGCAGCACTGAGGCAGGAATAAGTGTCGATGTCGCCTTGAGTATTGTTCCGGGGAGATCGTTTGGCACCGTTGGATTCCCTACAATCGCTAAGACATTCAATCCTCACGGATCCATCGCAGACGACCACACGGAGCCGGGCATCCAATCTACTTCAACATTCTGGAGCGGCCGATAGAGAAATCGGGAACCGTGCCATGCCAATTCAGCGATTCGCCTTATTGAAGACGGGTGGCTGACTCGCGTGTATGGATACGCAGGGATGTGTGACATGGAATGGATTGACGATACTTGTGCCCCTGGGCACAAGCAACGCCTTACGCCGATCGCGTTGTTCCTATTGGTACTGCTCGCCGGCTGTCGCACGCATGGATCTTCCGTGGCGACAAAACACTTGAGTCCGGTTGCTTATGAGCGTCATTCACTGCCTCGTGAAGAACAGAATGTGGCTGCTCCCGGTCAGGTAATCTGTCAGGTTGCCCACACCGACGATTTGGCAGACAGCCGCAGCAACGATCAAAAGGAAACCAGCCCGTCCGAAAACGCAATCTTCGCTGATTCCGACGACTGGCCCAGTCAAACTACCACGGTTGACCTGCCTACCCTGGAGATGATGGCCGCTGGTTCCCATCCAGGACTACGACGTTTGCACCAACAGACGGCGGCCGCCTGGGCGAAGACCCGGTATATCGACAAATTGCCGGATCCTGTGGTTGGTGCGAATGTGTTTGGTCATCCAATCGAAACAGCTGCCGGTTCTCAACGAGCCAATCTGACAGTCATGCAAATGATTCCGTGGCTCGAACGCCTTGATGCCCAGGCTCAGCAGGCATGCTACGAAGCGATGTCCCTGCAGCAGGAGTACGAAGCGGAACGAGTGAGAATCATTGGGGAACTTCGTGTTCGCTGGGCCAGGCTCTACGTGCTGCAACGACAACGGCAAACAATCGCAGCAAATCAGCAGCTCATCGAATCGCTGACAAAAATCGTCACTGCAAGGCTGGCACTTAATCGTGGGTCTGCCGGGGACGTCACACTGCTGACCGTCGAACTTGGAAGACTGAAAGAACGTTCGATTTCGGTGCAGCAACAAATCGTATCCACGACCGCAGAAATCAACCGGCTGGCAGGTCGTCCCGCTGCTCATCCCATCGCAATCCCGAATGAACTGCCAGTCGAACTGGCCAACTGGAATTACGAAATGCTAAGACAGGCGGCGTGGCAGCAGCAGCCACTCATCGCAGCGGCACATCTGAAAGCGTCTGCGACTCGATGGGGAATTGAAGTGGCGAAACTGCATCGTCGACCGGATGTGTCGATCGGTGCGGCGTGGCACTACATTGAAAACAATCGGCCGCCATCAGGCACCGTCGACGTCGGCCGCGACGCCTGGTCGCTTGGAGCCCAAGTCAGCATTCCGCTTCAGAGACAAAAGTACGACGCAATGCAGGACGAGGCGACATGGAGACACGCAGCCTCGCACGCTTCGCTGGAAGACCTGCGTCTTGAATTCGACGCGATCATTCGGGATCAGTGGGAACAGGCTGTGGCTGCCCATGAGACAGCCACTCTGTATCAGTCGACAATCCTTCCTCAGGCCCGGCAGACGCTCGAATCCGATCAGCAAGCCCTGGCAAATGGGACCGTCGATCTGGATCGCGTGATTCAGGACATCCGTAACCTCCTGGCGCTGGAACTTGGATATCACCGGGCCATTGGCCAGATGGCAACCGCCACGGCGCGCATTCAGCAGGCAGTGGGGCAGGACCTTTCACCGGAGCACTCTGACAGGGCAGTCACGTCTGCAGATTTGCTCCAAACACAAAGCGAATAAACGGAAATCCTGCTCTCCGCGCAATCTGTCGCAGGCAGACCAATCACCCGATTCGAGTCCCCGTCTTGTTTCGTGAATGATCCCTGGTTAGCATTGCGGCATCGTTCCCGTGCGAATACTGACTTATCGGAATTCATGATGACAACCCGGTGGCATTCATGTCGCTTCGTTGCTGTGCTCCTGACAATCTCAGGGATGCTTGCTGCCGGTGCGCTTGATTTGTCTGCCATCGGCTGTCCGGGAACAATCTCTGAGTCTGGTTCAAACGGGACGATTCCGGCCTGCAAACAGACTCCAGCGTGTTGCTGCTCGGGCAATCAGGCAACGCTGAAAGGGAGTCGGGTTTGCCACTGTTCCCACCCGCAATCGGAACCGATCGTTCCGGCTTCAAATGTTCCTGAAAGAAACATCCAATTCCAGGCCAGCCAGTATTGCGTCACGATAAACGACGAGGCGGTGACGCCACTCTCGTCCCACCCCGTTCTTGATTCTGCGACACTGCTGCGTCCATCCATGCTTTCGGGTGGGCTCTGCCTGCGGCATTGCATTCAGGTCATTTAGACGTCCTGACACTCAGGGTGCGCGCTGCGCTCGATCATTTGTATGCCTTTTCGAACGCCGCGCAGACTGAGTTGCCCGAACGGTCCGTCATTGCATCGTGATCGTTTCGCCGGGCAACGTAACCCCTCGCTTCCGCTTCAGTTTCGCACGTGAATCACTCAGACGTGCGGCTGGCCGCGGCACTCTTTCCGGCACGGTTCCCGCCCGTCGGTGCTGTGCGCGGCCAGTCCGCCTTTCTTTGAATCTGTTCTTTCAGCAATGGGCAGCGACCATGAATGATCGCAAACAGGACGCAGTCTCACAGCAAACGGCTGATGGATCAGCTTCGAAGCTACCCGATTCTGCAACGAATCCAGGACGACTTCGGAAGTCGGGCATCTGGTGGATGAGGAATCTGTTTTCTGCCGGTTTGCTGCTGGCCGTGGGAACAGCACTCATCGCCGGCATCGGCCTGGCGCAACGAATGGGTTGGATTTCTGCCGGCGGATTCACTTCTTCGGCAAACAGCGATGACTCGGAGATTCATACCTGTCCAATGCATCCACAGATTCGGCAGCCTGGTCCGGGACGATGTCCTATCTGTGGCATGGCGTTGGTCGCCGCTTCCGGCGGCGGTGCAGACCTCGATGAACTTTCCGTACAGATCGAAACTGCGCAGCGCCGGCTTGCCAACATTCAGACGGAGCCCGCACGGCTGATCCCGGTCAACGCCGAAATCCGCTCCGTTGGGTCGATTGCGATCGATGAAAGTCGAATGTCGACAATCTCGTCGTATACCTCAGGCCGGATCGAACGCCTCTTCGCCGACTACACCGGCGTCGTAGTTGGTGAAAAAGATCACCTCGCGGTTGTCTACAGCCCGGACCTTTATTCAGCACAGGTAGAATACGTCGAAGCTCGCCGAGCTCTTTCCACATCGACATTGAGCGAACTCGAAATTGTACGTGAGACACAAGAGAAGCTCGTTGAGAATTCCAGGCGTCGACTCGTCGAACTCGGCATGACAGATGATCAGCTGGAGGCATTGGAGAAAACCGGCCAAGCGCAATCGCGACTGACGATCTACGCTCCAATCGGAGGGACAGTCATCGAAAAACTGACGGCCGAGGGAGATTACGTTGATGCCGGAGAACCAATTTACAAGGTGGCGAATCTCACAACAGTATGGCTGATGCTTGAGCTCTTTCCGGAAGACGCCTCACGAATACGGTTCGGACAACAGGTCACGGCCGAAATCCAATCACTACCTGGTGAACTGTTACAAGGTCGCGTTGGGTTCATCGACCCAACCGTCAACCCCCGGAAACGCACGGTGGGAGTTCGCGTTGAATTCCTCAATGAAGATCAGCGACTACGCCCCGGCGACTACGCCAGTGCGACGATCACGGTGCCGATCGGGCCGCAGGGAGAAGCCTACGATTCAGAACTGGCCGGTAAGTGGATCAGCCCGATGCATCCGCAGATCATTCGAGATCAACCGGGCCCATGTCCCATTTGCGGCATGGACCTTGTTCCCACCACACGCTACGGCTACTCAGAACATCCAGTCGCACAGCCCGCGTCTCTGGTCATCCCGCGTTCGGCCGTGCTGATGGCGGGTTCGCACAGCGTGGTGTACGTCGAAGAGGAACAGGGGCGTTTTGAAGTTCGGGTCGTCACAATCGGCCCCATCCTGCGGGACCAGGTCATTGTGGTCGACGGACTCAGCGAGGGCGAGATGGTCGCAACAGCCGGTAACTTTCTCATCGACTCGCAAATGCAACTGGCTGGCAAACCCAGTCTGATTGATCCCACCCGAGCCATCGCAAGGCAAAACGAACGCAACACACCGCTTAGTTTTGATTCCATCACGGTGGCGCCCGTGGGCGGCGTTGCCGGTCGGCAACTCGAAGTACTTTATCAGGCCTACTTTCGAATTTTCGAGTCGCTCGCAAACAACGAAGTTCCTCAGCCGGCAGATGCCGGGGCACTTCATGAATTGGCAACATTACTCGCGAAAAGCGAGGAACTCAACGAAGCCACGCACCGACTGCTGCGGACGATTGCAGAGCGCAGCGAGCACCTGCACCACCTGTCTATCGATGAAGCTCGACTCGAAGCGTTTCGGCCGATCAGCCACGCGATCGTAACGATCGCCACTCAGGCTCGCGGGGAACAGGCTTCTGATCCGGTCTTTCAGATGTTCTGTCCGATGGTGGAAGGCGGAGGCGGCGACTGGCTGCAGTCCGGATCAGAACTCCGGAATCCATACCGAGCCGTTGATATGCCACGTTGCGGCCTGGTTGTTCGGGAGTTGCCGGTGCAAACCAAGGCCCCATCATCAGACCCCGACTCAGATTTGTCATCCGGTAATGATTTGTCATCCGGTAATGATCAGGAGCAACCGTGATGCTGGCAGCACTCATTCGCTTTTGCATTCGCGAACCGCTGATCGTGCTGGTCGCACTTGCGTTTGTCGTCGGCTTCGGCGTCTGGTCGACACAGACTGTCCCGATTGATGCGATTCCCAATGTGGGCGAGAACCAGGTGATTGTTCTCACCGCATGGCCTGGTCGTTCTCCCCAGGACGTCGAAGACCAGCTGACATACCCGCTGTCCGTGAGTCTGCTTGCTGTCCCGAATGCTGAAAGCGTGCGTGGCCGAAGCATGTTCGGTTACAGCTTTGTGCAGGTCACATTCTCGGACGACATCGATCTGTACTGGGCCAGGTCGCGCGTTCTGGAACAGCTGGGAACCGCGGCTGCAGCGCTTCCGGAAGGGGTTGTACCAACGCTTGGCCCGGATGCCACAGGTTTGGGCCAGGTCTTCTACTATGTCCTGGAGCCCCCTCCTGGAATGAACCTTGCCGAACTCCGCAGTCTGCAGGACTTCGTGATCAAGTATGACCTGCAGTCCGTCGAAGGCGTCAGCGAGGTCGCCAGCGTGGGCGGTTACGTTCGAAATTATCAGATCGAAGTCGATCCCGACCGTCTTCGCTTCCACAATGTCACCCTCGATCAACTTGTCACGGCAGTCCGCAGTTCGAACATTGATGTGGGAGCCAGAACGGTCGAAGCAACCGGCATGGAATACATCATCCGCGGCCGCGGAACCATAGGCGCGGATCGGGATCCTTCTCAGGCGATCCATGATATTGAGGAAACGGTCGTACTTTCACGAGAGGGTGTACCGGTCCGAATTCGCGATCTGAGTCGGGTGCAAATCGGTCCAGAGTTCCGTCGGGGGGCGATCGACCTGAATGGGTCCGAGGCCGTAGGCGGGGTGGTCGTGATGCGATTTGGTCAGAATCCGCGCGATGTAATCGCTCGCGTGCGGGAAAAAATCGATCAGATCGAACCGAGTCTGGGGGGCGTCAGGATTCGCGCGATCTACGATCGAACAGGCCTGATCGATGAAACTGTAGGAACGCTGACCGGCGCACTTCGGGAAGAACTGGTGATTACTCTGGTGGTCATCGTTCTGTTCCTGCTGCACCTCAGAGCAAGCATCGTCGTCGCGGTGACAATGCCGTTGGCGGTCTTAGTCTCGTTCATCGGGATGAAGACTTTTGGCATCGACGCAAACATCATGTCGCTCGCCGGGATCGCAATCGCTATTGGCGAGGTCGCCGATCTTGGAATCATCATCTCCGAAAATATCTACCAGCATCTGGTGGAATGGGAGGCTGATCCGCAACTGCAGAATGAGAAGAGCCGGGAACAGGTTGTCATTGACGCCACAGAAGAAGTCGCGTCGGCCGTGTTGACCGGTGTCACGACGACGATCGTCAGCTTTCTGCCAATTTTCTTCCTGACCGGGCGCGACTACAAGCTGTTTGCTCCGCTGGCCTGGACGAAGACATTCGCAATGATCGCTGCCATCCTTGTCGCACTTTTTCTGGTACCACTGTTGTGCCGAATGCTGCTTCGCACAACGAGATGGAAGACTCACCTGCGCTGGTCAGCAGCTGCCATAGCGGCCGGGGCGGGCATCGTTGCTGTCCCCCTGCTTTGGAATCCGGACCTGAGCGCTCAGTTGCCTGTCGATCAATCGACATCGGCTGTCATCGCAGCAGCCTTCGCCGGGGGCATGGTATTGTTATTGTCCCGGGAACGGCTCCGACCCATCGAACGGAACCCAACCAGTCGACTGATTCTGTTTTTCTACACCCCCACGCTGCGTTTCTTCCTGAATCACAAGATGGCTTTTGCCGCGATGCCGCTGATCATCGTCGTACTTGGAATGGGGGCATGGATCGGAATGCCCGCGGTGCTGAGCCCTTTTGAATGGGTCAGCCGCCGGCTGGGAGCCGAACCAAATGATTTTCCGGGATACGTCGCATTGAAGCACTCTTTCCCGGGATTGCGAAGCGACGACTGGATCGCTCTGGACGAAGGCAGCTGGTTCTATATGCCAACGCTGTACCCGGCTGCCAGTTTCAGTGAAGCGATGCAGGTGCTGCAGACGCAGGATGCGCTCATTTGTGAGATTCCGGAAGTGGAAAATGTACTCGGCAAGATCGGACGGGTCGAATCGGCGCTCGATCCAGCACCGGCCGCGATGATCGAAACTTATGTGATGCTCAAGCCCACCAACCAATGGAGAGACGGCGTCACCATCGAAGACATCTGGAATGAAATCACTGCTGTCGCAACGCTTCCCGGGGTCACCCCCGCATCTCCACTTCAGCCGATTGAAGGACGCGTTGTGATGCTCCAGAGCGGCATCAAGGCATCGATGGCGATTCGGATCTTCGGCGACAACCTGGAAGGACTCGCGAAAGCTTCTCTTCAGGTAGCCGAACAGCTCCGACAAAGTCCGTACGTTAATCCCGCTACGGTGAATCCCGACATCGTCATGGGCAAGCCCTACGTCGAGTTTGAAGTTGATCGTGAAGCCTCTGCCCGGTTCGGTATGACGACAATGATGGTGAATCAGGTCGTTGAAACCGCACTCGGTGGCATGAACCTTACGACCACAATTGAAGGTCGCGAACGTTATCCGATTCGGCTCCGATATCAGCGAAACATGCGGGAACGTCTCGATCAGCTCGATGAACTTCCTGTTGTCACGCCAACCGGCGAAGTCGTGGCCCTTTCTCGTCTGGCGAAGATGGAGACGACCTGGGGGCCCGGTATGATCAACAGCGAAGATGCTCGACTGGTCGCCCACGTTTCGTTCGCTCCATCAGGCATCGCAGGAGATCTTGAAACGGTCGAAAACGTCGAGAACGCTCTCCGTAGTGCACAGGCCCTTCCCGACGACAATCCAGCGGCTCTGAATCTGCCCGCAGGCTATTCACTCGCCCCGGTTGGCTCATTCCAGAACCAAATCGAGGCAAATGAGCGATTGATGCTCATCATTCCGCTCGTTGTCCTGACAAACCTGTTGTTGATCTATCTGGAATTCCGAAACTTAACGATCGCACTCATCATCTTTTTGCAGGTGCCCGTCGCATTTGCTGGCGGCATGATCGGTCTGGGCATCGCCGGGACTGAAATGAACACCGCGATCTGGGTCGGTTTTATCGCGTTGTTTGGCATCTCTGTAGACGATGGCATCGTGATCGCTACCTATATGCAACAGCTGTTCATACGCCGAAAGCCGGAATCAATCGCAGACCTTCGACTCGCGACCACAGAAGCTGGCCAGCGTCGCATTCGACCGTGTTTAATGACGGCCTTCACCACCTTCGGCGCATTGCTGCCTGTGATGACAGCGACAGGACGTGGTGCCGACGTGGCCCGCGCAATGGCGCTGCCCGTCTTTTCCGGCATGTTCTTTGAACTCGTATCGCTGTTTGTCGTCCCGGTGCTGTTCTGCTGGTACATGGAATTCAGACTGACCGCTCCCGCCAGCGACACTCACTAACAAACACTCACAAGCAGTGACAACCACACATTCAACTCCAGCCATGCAGCGCGTTGTCCGGCGTGCAGGCTCTTCCTGAAATCACGCTGCAACAGGAGCTCCGGACAAGAGCGTTCGACAGGTGCGATCCATCCATTTGGCGGCGAAGCGTCTGGCAATGTTCCGATCCACCTGTCGAGGGGGGACACTGCTGGAAATGGGGACCGCGAGTGGAAACGCGTTCTACCGTGTCGCCTGAACATTTTCGGGCTGAAGAACGGAGCGAGCCAGGTCAATCATCACAGCGCGTTCCTCGGACGATATCAACGGTTCGGGAACGCCTGCGATTCTCAGGCGTTCGATGAATGTCATCTCCGTTGAGCCACCAGTGGGTTCGGCTGAATCACTGTCATCGGCTTGTTTCAGCAACCCGGTTTTCATGAGTTCGTTCTGCAGTCGAGCGCTCTCTTCGCGCGTCAGATTACCAAACGGTTCATCCATAAACCAAACACCTTCATAACGCTCGATCAGCCGTCGAACCGACGCTCGGGCTCTTGAAGGTCCGTAAACGATAATGGGGCAATTCTGAGTGCGAATGTCGGCTCTCAGATTGGCGATAGTGGGTGACAAATCCCATTCAATGCAATTGCTGCTGACAAGGATCAACTCGCAATTCAACTGTTCAGATGCCAGCGTGAAACCATCAGCCCCGGTTCGGCTCACCTGCGTTGCATAACCCGCATCTTCAAGTCGGGCGGCTAATCCCGGAAGACGACCAGCATCAGCTTCAATAACGACCGCTTCTGGCCTGATGCTTCCCCCGGAGATGTTCCTCAGGACTCTTAACGCGGGCTCACTGTTAAGCTGATGGAGATTGCGGCTGAGTTGAATCTGACTTGCAACAACTCGAACGCGAGGATCGACGGCGAGTGTTGCCTGCCGCAGCAAGGTGGGTAATTCAGGACTGATAGAATCACCTGTGAATTGAGATTCAAGCGAATGCAGCAGCGCAACGGCCGCCCCCGGAACAGGGATTTGCAGCGCTGCATGAAGAGCCTTCAATTGAGCGTCGAGAGGTCCATCCAACGGGCTCGCCCCGTCGTCACCAGGCGAGAATGCGATTGGCCGTGCCGCTGACTCACACAAGACGGTCAGCGATTTCGCTACGCTGCTTTCGGGTTGAATCCGCTCGGCATCGTGGGCGAAATCCAGTGCCTCCTTGATGAGTTCTGCTTTCGTGTCCGCTGATTTCTGCTGTCTCGTAACTCCTGCGACATGCGTTACCGAAAACCGTTCTTCGGAGGCTTCGAGCCGTCGGTAAACTTCCTTTTGCAGCAAACGAACCGCGGCATCTGAATTTTCGACAGCCAGACTGGAGTTCGGCACGAGCGATACCAGAGAAGCCTCAAATGCACTATTCAGAATAGTCAGGGCATTGGCTGCCTCCTGCTGCGTTTCAGCAGAGACATCTGCGCCGAATCGCCAGCGAAGCAATCGTTTTGCAATACTCGGGTCGGCCGTGGTTGCCAGTAACTTCAGGATGCGTGATCGCCCCTGGTCGTCAGCAGACTCCAGGGCAGCCAGGAGTCCATACCGCATGGATCGCGCATGTTCTTCGAGGATTCGCTGAGCAATTTTCCCCTGCGGCGAATTAACATCGTTCGCCAGCAAAGGGGCAACAGCTCGATCGTCTGCGGCGATGATCTCAACGATAGCCTCACTGGCCTGCGGACCGGAACTTCCCAACTGTTGACAAAGATCCAAAAGCCGGGCATCTGAGGCGGCATAAGTTCGCGATGCTTCATTGACCGCAGTTAAGAGCGACTTTGCCTCTGGCTGCAGATCCGGGTTGGCGTTGAGCGTCAGAAAAACGCCGACACCGAATTCTTCTCGCAATTTTCTGAGCTCACCGGCCGAGGGTTGTGATGCGAGCAGGATCTCGAGCAGTTTCTTCGCTTCGTCCAGTCGCTCCAGCCGCTGCGCTGTGTACGCGGCTCTCAACAGACCGGCAGGCGTTTTTTGTACAAATTGAAATCGCTTTTCCATGGCGTCATCGCCGGATTGAGCGCGAGCGACATCAAAGAGGCCCGAAACCCCGGCAACAGCGACCAGAACAGCCACGGATAAACAACCTGAACGCATGGCCTTTTTGTCCCAAACTCACAGGAGCTGAATCTTATTCCCAAACGGATATGTTGGGGTTCATCTCATCCGAATGCCAGAAGTACTCGGCAAAAACCATGGAACCCCGCCAACTCACACGTTCGCTAACCCTTCGCAAAGCGCACGATCGGGCGCAATTCCCGATCCGGTCTCATCAGTCGATCGGGTCAGCATGCCGGTTCAGTCGTCTGATTTGGACGCGAAAGTGGGGAATTTGCCAGTTCCAGCGTTCAATGTCCCAAATATAGCTGTCGTGCGGTCCGGAGAGGCGCTTCATTGAATTCCGTTGGAACGGTCGCCAAACTTCCCGCCCGGAACCTGAAACGATGCTTCCAGTCGCATGTCGACTTCTGTTAAGAATCTGTGCAACCACCGGTCGAACCATTACCCCACCGGGGTCATCCTGCTGCGACCAGTTGAAGGCAAACAAAGAACTGAAACCTGAAGCCCATGACCACCAAGAAATCTCTGCCATTTTCCGACGAACTGATTCGCCGGATCGCTGAAACTTACCCGACCCCGTTCTATCTCTATGATGAACGCGGGATCCGCAGCACTGCACGCGAACTGAAAGATGCATTCAGTTGGTGCCCGGGATTTCGGGAATACTTTGCAGTCAAAGCGACACCGAATCCTCACCTGCTGAAAATCTGTCGCGAAGAGGGCCTTGGCGCGGACTGCTCCAGTCTCGCAGAACTGATCCTGTCTGAGCGAGTGGGCATGACTGGTGAAGACATCATGTTCACATCAAACAATACGCTCGCGCACGAATACAAGGCCGCTCGTGACCTTGGTGCCATCATCAACCTGGACGACATCACACACATCGATTACCTGCAGGAATCCGCCGGTCTGCCGAATTTACTGTGTTTTCGTTACAACCCCGGTTCCGCTCGCGAAGGCAATGTCATCATCGGCAAGCCCGAGGAAGCGAAGTATGGCTTTACCGAAGCACAACTGTTCGAAGGATATCGCCGCCTGAAGGACCTGGGCGTTCAACGCTTTGGTCTGCATACCATGGTGGCCTCGAACGAACTTGACGGTAGCTTCTTTGTCGAAACCGCTCGGATGGTGTTTGACCTGGCTGTGAGAATCCACAAGGACGTTGGCGTCCGCATGGAATTCGTCAACCTGGGCGGCGGCATCGGTATTCCGTATCGCCCCGAGCAACAGCCTGTTGACCTGCACAGTGTGGCGGCAGGTGTTCGTGATCTCTACAACAGCATGATCGTTCCTGCAGGGCTGGATCCGTTGAATGTACTGATGGAGAACGGACGTATGATCACTGGACCACATGGTGTCCTGATCACGAAAGCTGTTCATCACAAACACATCTACCGCGACTACGTTGGAGTGGATGCCTGTATGGCCAATCTGATGCGTCCCGGAATGTACGGGGCCTATCATCACATTTCCGTGATCGGAAAGCAGGATGCACCACACGATCGCGTCGTGGATGTCGTCGGTTCGTTGTGCGAAAATAACGACAAGTTTGCAATCAACCGTTCTCTGCCGGCTGTAGAACGAGGAGATCTGCTGGCGATACACGACGCAGGTGCCCACGGTCATGCCATGGGATTTCAGTACAACGGAAAGCTGCGTTGCGCGGAACTGCTGGTTTGCGAAGATGGATCGGTCAAACAGATTCGTCGAGCCGAAACGGTAGATGACTACTTCGCAACACTGGACTTCAGCGCGTTCCAGGGCTCTTAACGTTCATGACTCCTGACGTCATCTCCACTCTGGTCACCATCGGGCTTGCCTTCACCGGTTACCTGTTCACGTATCTTCACGGACGCAGCGTTGCCAGGCGAGAGTCACAGCTTGAGCGGGTGAATGCGCAGTTGAGGAACCTGTACGGTCCACTGTTCGCGCTGCTCAACCAATCCAATGATATCTGGAAGGCGTTCACTGAGAATTTCTGGCCGGCTCACGGGCAGTCTGCCTACTTCGTCGAGGGCCAGACGACAGACGCTGAAAAATCAGTCTGGCGAGTCTGGATGAAGACGGTCTTCATGCCGCTCAATGACAAGATCGAAGCGGTCATTGTCGAAAACGCGGACCTGATCGTCGGCGAAGAATTTCCTCAGGTCTTTAAGGAATGCCTGGCACACATTGCAGCCTACCGGCCTGTGATTGACCAGTGGGCAGCTGGTGATTTTTCCAGTCACACGTCGTATTGCAATTGGCCGGGAGATCGGCTGTATTCCGACGTCGAGAAGCAATATCACCAACTTCGCAGGACGCAGATTCGCCTGATTCGCGGCCTTCGCATGAACACTCAGGATTAACGCTCAGAATTGCCAAATCCTGTGATCGCTGAGGAACACGAGGCCATCGGGCGATGCGTCCGTAAAAGGTACCGATTGCCAGCAAACTGAGTTTCAGTACCTTCGACTGCAGGCAGGATGACCAGCGAATTCGAAACTTGCCTCCGGTCCTGAAAGGCTCACCGACCGTCGGAACTGGGCTCTGGACCTGATCTCAAACTGGCGCCGGGTATGAGTACCGCGTCCGGACTCGTCTGTAAGTGTTGAACCCATGCGGGCGGAATGTTCATCCAGATATTGTCTCGAGCAATTCGGTGGCGTTCACAATGCCCCTGCATGATGTCATCGATCCGAACGATGCGTTTCTGTTCTTCGCCACGAGTGACAAGCTTGCGAATCGGCCGAACGTACATGTACTCGAAATAGCTGAGGGTACCTCCCGGTTTCAGGAGACGAAAATACGCGTCCGCAATGCTGGCAACCAGATCCGCGGGAAAATTATTGAGTGGCAATCCGGAAATGACAAAGTCGTAGGGAGCGTCCGATGCAAATTCCTGAAGCGGCAATTGATGAACCTTGGAGATATCCGCGACAGTCTTCCATGCGGCATCTGATTGAAAACGTTCTCTCAGTCGCTCAACAAAGATCTCATTCAGTTCGACCAGATCAAATTCATCACCCGGTCCAAGCAGTCGTACGATTCTGTCGGTTACGGGACCGGTGCCCGGACCAATTTCAAGCACACGCGTTGGCTGTTCTCTGTTACGATTTGCCAGAAATCGCGTCATGGAACGCGCTAAAAAGCCACTGCTGGGCGCGATAGCCCCGGTCGTTTCAAAGCGTTCTCTGAATTGACGAAAGAACGCGAACTGATCCTTCAGTGACTGCATATGATTTCCGTTTATCGATTCGTCCACCACCAGGCAACAACTGCGATCGCTGCCGCGACAATGGTAAGAACTGTGATCAGCTGAGTTCTCTGGCGAATCTTCTCAAGCTGTTGGATGTTGATCAGTCGAAACCCCTGTTTCCGGGTTCCGAATGTCAGCACGTCACCATGCCGCACAGGCCCGTATGAAGCAATTCTGCCATTCAGATACGTTGGGTAAGCCCGCGATTGCTGCTTGAGTTGCCAGTTGCTTCCATCAAATTCCAGCCAGCACTGAATTTCGTCCAGATCTCCATCCTGAACAACGATGTCGGCATCGTGTCCGCGACCGATTGAAGTTCTCGCCCGCATCACGGGCAGACGACTCTTCTGACCGATGAACTGGATCCGCCAGCCGGACGGTGCCGCCTGATGGACGCGACTGGCTGAAGTGGATTGCGACTGTCCCGGAACTCTTCGTCCTGTCATTCCGAGATCACTGCCAGCCTGACCAACGGCCGGCGTTTCGGATCTGGCAAATGTGTCCGCTGCTGCAGATAACTGCTCTGTATGGCTTCTGAGCCAGCCGGACGCATTCGTGATTGAAGAACGCTGATTCACCCTCGATTTCCTGGGGGTATTTTCCGCCCGGGTGCGCGCCTGTTTGGCGCGGAGCGTTACGATCTCCCGAAAATCGAAGGAGATGTCCTGCCGCTTTGCATGCTGCCGCAGAGCATCCGCAACTTCCTGGGCCGACTGGAATCTCCGCGATGGGTCCTTTTCCATCATGCGAGCAATGATGGCGCCAACGGCAGGCGGAATGTCAGGACGAAGCTCGCAGACAGTCCGAACTTTCCGCGTCTTGTGTGCTTCCAGTTTTGCCTTGTTGGACTTGTCCGGAAACGGAACCCGAGCCGTCATCGCAACAAACAACGTGGCTCCCAGGCTGTAAATGTCTGCTCGCGGATCAACTTTTCGACTATCAACAATCTGCTCCGGGGCGATGTAGTCCGGTGTCCCGAGACAATCGTGTCCAAACAGCATCGACAACGAGAACTCGTCATCCTGCACGTTGTCCATCAGCGCAAGGCCAAAGTCCAGCAGGTGGGCAGTCCCGTTCTGTTCGATAAGGAAGTTGGCCGGTTTGATATCGCGATGAATAATTCCATGGTCGTGCGCTTCCTGCAATGCACTGGCGATTTGCACGCCAACATCACACGCCGCCGCCCACGGGAGCGGGCCCTTCAGCGCCACCAGTTCGTGAAGGCTGATTCCGCGGATCAGATCCATCACCAGGTACCAGACAGCGCCAGTGCTGTCCAGTCGAAATGTCTTGATGATGTTTGGATGCTGGAGCAGCATCCCAGCCCTGGCTTCCAGTTTCAGCCGCGTCAGCATCCCCGCATCCAGCGAATGTTCTGCCGACATCACCTTGATTGCAACTTTTCGCTTTTCCTGGGGGTCTTCCGCGATAAAGACGCACCCCATTCCACCGAATCCAAGCATCTCGCGGATGCGATAACGATCAATGACGAGGCCGCGATAACGCCCCTCAAGAATCCGTTCTGCCTGAAACGGCGTGAGGACTCGCTCTTTGACCAGCCGCCTCGCCATGTCACGAGCCGGCGCAGTCGCGTCCACATCCAGTTTCTCACCAATTCGAACCACCTGCGCAGCAGTGTACAACCCGCTTTTTTCAAGCAGTTCCAGAAACTCGCTGGATACGGCCGGTGCCTGCATTCTGCAATTGCCAGAGTTGTGCGACGTAGGATTTCGGATTTCGGACGCTGTCGGTTTTCCGTAGAAAACATTCGGTCGAATTTAGCCCTGAAAACCTGTGTTCGGTACAGGATTTCCGGCTTTCGCGCTCAGCTTAACGAGTGATTTTTCAAAAATTCTGATTACATGGCCCGAGAGCTTAGCAGTCAGAGTCCCGCAGGTGAACTAACTCTCACATAGTCTGTACGTTCACCAGGAGCCAGCAATCCGGCGACCAGTCCCCGGTGAGACAATATCCCGAGAACTCCTTTTCGGGTTTTCAGTCACGAACGGTTTGAAACCACTTTCGACAAACGTCTCCGGTAACTGTGGCAAGTTTGATTGCGGCTGATCAGTCACGTATGCTCCGGCACCCAAAAGTTTGACGGCTGGACTCAGGAGTTTTTTCCCCACGTTCAGCCTTCGTCGCCCCAAATTCTGACCATTGCTTTCAAATCGATGAATTCAACTTCAAATTCCGCGTCGAACACTCCACCCGTTGAGAGTTTGCCGCGCGCGGTTTACGAGAAGCGATGTGAAAGTTTTATCCGGCAGGCAGAATCGCTTGGTGTGGTCGAAAGGCGTTTTGTCAGAGTTCGCATCACTACATTTCTGAGTGCGATTCTTCTGGGAGTCATTTGCCTGGGCAACGCGAGTGTCTCGTTTTGGTGGTTGCTGATTCCCGCACTCGTCTTTGCCGCCCTGGTGCCACTGCACAACAAGTGTGTGGAAGAACTTCAGCGTTGTCAGAGAGTGCTGAAGTTTTATCAGGAATGTATTTCGCGAATTGACGGCAAATGGAGTGACAGAAGCCAGTGTGGAAGCCAGTTTATTGACACCAACCATCCGTGGGTGGTTGACCTGGACGTGTTTGGCCAGGGGTCACTGTTTCAGCTCATGACGGAATGTCGTACCGGACCGGGATTGAAGCGACTTGCGGCCTGGATGCAGTCCACCGCCAGCAGTACGGAAATCGCAATTCGCCAAACACGTTCCAGCGCCCTGAGAGAAGAACTTGATCTACGCGAGTCACTCGCAATGGTCAACGACACGGTGGATTGGTCCACAGCGGAAGCACTCCTGCACGAATGGGTGAACGCGCCACCGCAGCGAATTCCTCTCTGGATTCGCATCTGCTCTGCAGCGATTGGTGTGATTGCCATACCAGTAGTCACGGCTGTGTTGATGGGCTGGCTTCCGTTTTCAGCCCTGGTGCTGCTGTTGATTCTGCAGAGCCCGCTGATCATGGCCACTCGAAAACAGATTCATCTTGTCTCCAGCACGATGGATTCTGTTGATCTTGCATTACATCAGCTGGCGGAAGTGCTTGTACTTTTCGAACGCCATTCGTTCGCGGATCCAACGCTGCGGGACTTGCAGTGTCGTCTCTCCACCGATGGCGCAGCCGCTTCAGACTCCATCCGTCAACTCAGTTCGCTGACTCGATGGCGAAACCATGCCCTTCGCAATCAATTCTTTGCTCCCATCGCGTGGATGGGAGGGCTGATTGTCCTTCTGACAGACCGTCTTGAACACTGGCGAGAATCCCACGGAAGTGACGTCGCACTCTGGCTGGATACGACTTCAGAATTCGAAGCCCTGGTATCCGTGGCCGCATTTCGGTTTGAGCATCCTGACTACGCCAATCCCACGGTGATCGATGATCATCCGATCTATGATGCCCAACAACTGGGGCACCCGCTGCTGGCGCAGGCCGAGTGCATTCGAAACGACGTCAAATTATCTGCCGAACGGCCGCTGATGCTGATCAGCGGATCGAACATGTCCGGCAAGAGTACTTTGCTGCGGTCCGTCGGGACGAATTTGATCCTGACGTTCTGCGGCGCGTGTGTGAATGCGGCGTCGTTACGGACCTATCCGTTTCAACTGGCCACCGCGATGCGAATCAGCGACTCTCTTCAGGAAGGTCGGTCGCTGTTCTTCAGTGTGGTGCAGCGATTGAAAGCCGTGGTCGATCTGACTTTGAAAGAGCGGACCGTTCTGTTTCTTCTGGATGAGATTCTGAACGGCACGAATTCGCATGACCGCCGTCGGGGTGCAGAAGCTGTGATTCGTTCGCTTGTGGATCGGGGTGGTCTGGGGATCGTGACAACCCATGACCTGGCACTCACGCAGATCGTGGATTCCATGAATGGCCGAGCCGTAAACAAACATTTTGAAGATACAATCACGGACGGAAAAATGTTGTTTGACTACCAGCTGCGTGATGGTGTGGTCCAGCGAAGCAATGCCCTGGAACTCATGCGAATGCTGGGGTTGGATGTTTGATTCAGGTTTGATTTCACAGTTTTCAGGACCCGGAAAGGAATGCTCAGGAACAGTCAGAAAGTGGACGGCAAAAGGTCTGCGATGCTGCGGTCGTAAACAGGCTCACCAGCAAGATCACTGAAAGACGATTGCATTACGTCGAACACATGACACTGAAAACTGAGCACTTTGAGTCTATGTTCTCGACACCTCGTCGTACCGCCGAACAACTTCGCAGTTATCGATACCTCGGACCGGACGATCTGCGTTCGTTCGGACATCGTTCCCGACAGAAACAGTTTGGTTTCAATACCCAGGAATTTGCAGGCAAGCCTGTCATCGGTATTTTGAATACCTGGAATGACCTGATCAGCTGCCATGCTCACTTCCGTCAGCGTGTGGAGGAAATCAAACGGGGCGTTTGGCAGGCGGGCGGGTTTCCTGTTGAGATCCCGGTCATGGGGCTCAGCGAAACATTCATGAAGCCAACATCGATGTACTATCGCAACATGCTTGCGATGGAAGCCGAAGAGGTTCTGCGCACCTATCCAATCGATGCTGCGGTGCTGATGTCCGGGTGCGACAAGACGACACCGGCACTGTTGATGGGTGCCCTGAGTGCGAACATTCCGTCCATTGTGATGCCCGGTGGCCCGATGAACAGAACTTCATGGCGGGGCGAACAGCTGGGCAGCGGCAGCGACGTCTGGAAGTACTGGGCCGAACGCGGAGCTGGCCGGTTATCCTGCGAAGCATGGTGTCAACTGGAAGATCATATTGCCGCATCACCGGGCCACTGCATGACCATGGGCACCGCCAGCACAATGACAGCGCTCGCGGAGGTTCTGGGGATGGCGCTGCCAGGTTCGTCATCTATGCCTGCAACTCATTCCGGACATTCACGGATGGCGGCAGCCACTGGCATGCAGGCTGTTGAGCTGGCATGGCACGATGTGCAGCCAGCTCAGATCATGAACAAGGCGGCCTTCGAAAACGCGATTACAACATTGATGGCAATTGGTGGTTCGACCAACGCGATCGTTCATCTGATGGCAATGGCCGGGCGGGCGCAGGTGCCACTGTCGCTTGAAGATTTTGACCGGCTGTCGCAAACGACACCTGTCCTGGCAAATCTCCGCCCCACGGGCAAATACATCATGGCCGATT
This sequence comes from Planctomycetaceae bacterium, assembly GCA_041398825.1. Taxonomy (NCBI): domain Bacteria; kingdom Pseudomonadati; phylum Planctomycetota; class Planctomycetia; order Planctomycetales; family Planctomycetaceae; species Planctomycetaceae bacterium. The sequence goes on from JAWKTX010000016.1 coordinate 107,591, forward strand.
TTTTTGACGCGGGTGGCCTGCAGGCACTCCTGTGTCAGATTCAGGACCTGCTGAATCTGGATTGTCTGACCGTCGCTGGCCAGACGCTGAGAGATGGTCTTGGGGATGGAGCCATTTTTGATGAAGATGTCATCCGTGTACGCAGCAATCCTGTTTGTGCAACGGGAAGTCTCGCTGTGCTTCGCGGAAATCTTTGCCCGGATGGTGCGGTCATTAAGCCCGCCGCTGCGGAATCGCAACTATTGCAGCACACCGGCCCGGCGATCGTCTTCAAAGACTATCCCGACCTGAAAGCACGTATCGACGATCCCGAGCTGAAGCTGACCAAAGACCACGTCATCGTTCTGCAAAACGCAGGACCGTTAGGCGCACCCGGGATCCCGGAGTGGGGCATGCTGCCGATCCCTAAATACCTGCTTCAGCAGGGCGTTCGTGATATGTTGCGGATCAGTGATGCTCGCATGAGTGGTACCAGCTATGGTGCGTGTGTACTGCATGTTTCCCCGGAGTCATTTGTCGGCGGACCACTGGCCCTGGTGCAGGACGGCGACATGATTTCGCTTGATGTCAACAGACGACAACTGAATCTTCAGGTGGATGACGCCGAAATGCAGCTCCGCAGGGCAGCATGGACGACGCCTAAGCCAAAATTCAGTCGAGGCTACGGCAAACTTTACTTTGACCAGACGACTCAGGCTCACGAAGGCTGCGACTTTCGTTTCCTGCACGCCGATGGAAGTCAGGATCCGGATCCCAGCATCTACTGACTCCTGAGCGCGGTACAGGAGCGGTGGCGTTTTGGAGTCAATCAAAAATCGAATTCAGTTGAATCGCTGAGACAAATTGTTGTTAACGCTTCCAGCTCTGCCTCAGGCGTGTCGTGAAGAATTGTCCTGACACTTCCATCCACAAATCCGACAGACATGCCGCGATTGTGACCTTCGCCTCGACCACTGTGCGTGGAACGAAGCTCGGTCAACAATTCTGAAGGCGTAATATCCCGGGGCTCCATCCAGTGCACGGCCCGATCCTGTACATCTGCCAGCATAATCGTCGAAGCGGTTCCGTCAGTGACCGACGAAATCTGCGGAGCACGATCGCCGTCAAACAGGCAATCTGGTCCACAGATCAGCACGTAGTTCGTCAATCGGTCGACGACCGGATGCACCGACGGTATGGCGCTGAATCGCTCTTTGTAGGCCGGACACTGGTAAACATCCGGTATGAAATCCGACAGCAGGCGGTTATTGGGGCCGTTCCAGGGCTCATCAAAGCGATAACGGTGGTAGATTTCTCCCGAATCCATGTACGGCAAAAGCAGCACTCTCCAGCTGTGTGCCGCCCGCCCGTAGCTGTCGTAGACAACGGCGGGAGGAAATCTTCCAAAGTCATCGTGATAGTTGTGCAATGCGATAACAATCTGCTTCATCTGGTTCCGGCAATTCTTGCGTAGCCCCGGGGAACGAGCGCTCCCAACGGAATTCATCCATAAAGCGGCCAGGATGACAACAAGCACACCGGCGGCCGCCCATTCCACGAGTTGAAGCTTTGGTTTGGATGTAGCAACGCCATCTCTGAATGGAATTTTGTCACCGGGAGGCAGTCGCTCCGGAGATTGGTAGGGGTTCACGGCGACAATCCGAAGATGCGGGAAAAAAGATTGATGGCGATCCCACAATGGTGCGACCGCCATCAGTCTTGAAACATGCAGGGCTATGACAGAATTTTCGCTCTCAGATCCTCCAGCAGGCGGACGGCATGTCCAATGTCAGCCTTCTGACGAATCGGGTCCTGAGGGATCTCTCGTTCGATGGTCAGCGGTCCGGTGTATCCGATTTCATGGAGTGTTCGCAGATAATTTTCCATCCCAACATCACCTTCCCCCAGTGCCACTTCCTGTCCCCAGGCCGTGCCTCTCACCTCCGGAGCTGCCCATTTCGCATCCTTGCAGTGGATGCTGCGAACATAGCGACCGACTTTTTTCAACGCATCGATAGGTTCGCCTGTACCGTAAAGAATCATGTTGGCCGGATCGAAGTTAATGTACAGATTGTCACGCTGTACGGCACCGATAAAGTGCAGAAGATGCTCTGCCGTTTCCTGTCCTGTTTCGAGGTGCAGTTTTTGGCCGTTGGCATCAATGTGGTCCAGGAGATCTCGCGTCGTTTCGATCAGATTCTTGTAGCTATCCGAAGATTCATCCTCCGGGACGAAGCCGATGTGAAGCGCGACCGTGTCGCAGCCGAGTAGTCTGGTGAAGTCGCTAATTTCCTTCATCTCCTGCACGCGAGCCGCTCGGGTTTCTTCCGGTACCAGCCCCACAGTTCGAGCTGTCGTTGCGATATCCGCATAGCTTTCCCCTTCGAATCCGCCGAAGACAGCGGTGATGGTGATTCCGGCATCGGAACACTTCTGCAGAAACGCAGAAGCAGCCTCAGGCGTCCGAGTTTCCTGATGTGGTGCATGCAATTGAATGCTTGGGATACCAAGTTCGCGAACCACTTCAAGGTGAACACCAAGTCCGGCATCTACCGATGCGAAAACCCCAATCGGCCAACTGGTCATATGCTTCTCCAACTTTTCGAGTATTGAATCGAGCTGCGTGTACCCGACATGGTCGTTAACACATGACCGGAATTCAAATCAACTGGTGGCAATTCGATGCATTCGAGAAGGCAAAAAAAATGCCGCGATTCCTATGCGGAAACGCGGCTGAATCCTGGTCGATCCGATCCGAACTTATGCTAAAAGTCGCCGATGATGTTTCCGTCTGCAATGAAGGCTAGGTTATTCAAAACTGTCCCGTCTGCATTTTCGCTCAGGAACCGAACAGATCCGTCGCCGAGTGCGGCCTGCGCACCGCCAACGTGAAGGCTGCCGACGGTGCCCCAGTCTCGTAGTCGGCCATCAGCGATGGTGCTGCTGTTTGGCGTTCCCCACCATGGGCAGCAGGTCCAATAGTTGATCTTACGAAATCCCGGTGCAGAGGTGGTGTTCGTATTGGAAACGGCAAGATCTATTCCGTTGCCAACCCACTTGGCATGGCCCCACGATTGATTAATTCCGTTCTTGACCTCTCGTGTCGCTTCAAGCAACATGACGGTGTTGCTGGTTCCATCTGTGACATCCCGGATTCGACTGTTCGACTGCATGCCAAACATACGGCGAGTGTTCTTGCCTCGGATAGACCACAGATTCATTTGACTCGAGTAGCGTTGAACGGAGAAATCGTAACTGATCAGTGGTGCGTATTGGCCATTGGCCGCTGCCTGCGGGCTGATTACATAATTTGCTGAAGGCCCTGTGTAGTGAGTAGCGCCAGGGTCTGATGGGCAGAGGAACGCACTCAAAGACTTGCTGACGTACTGCGAATTCCCGTTCAGATACGGATCCGCCAAGTTGCCGGCTAGTTCCGGGTGTCCGGCTCGATTGTACGACCCAGTCGCTCCAGACGTGTTGATGGAATTGAACAGGGCTGACTGTTCGATAAATGGAAGCACTCCAATCCAGCCTCTGTGGTTCAATCGAGCAACTTGATTTATTTGGTGACCAGGCGGGGTGTTATTGTTGTTGCCCGGCGGAGTTGGGGGATCGAGTGATCCGTCTGCATTTGTCGACATAGGGAACATACTGTACGTGTCATGGTAGTTGTGGCAAGCCAGCGCAAGCTGCTTCAGCTGGTTCTTGCACTGCGTTCGGCGTGCTGCTTCTCTTGCCTGCTGCACTGCTGGCAGCAGCAATGCGATGAGAATTGCAATGATCGCAATGACGACCAGCAATTCAATGAGGGTGAACCCTCGCCTTCTGAAGACCTTAAGCATCTGACTTAACCTCCGTCCTTTCGGGAACAAGAACCGGATGCGGGAAACATGATTCCGCAAGTTAAGAAATGGTAGGCTTCGAAATTTAGGAATGTCAAGGATATCGGGCGTATCCCTGTCCACGTTTGCGCTATTCCACCGCCGTGGCTGTACACACAAATTCCAGCCTTGCCGTCACCTTTCCGTCCACAGAAACCTTACCTTTTAGGTAAAACGCATTGGCTAGACGGTCAGTTAGATCCACCACGATTTCGATCGTGTCCTCGGGTCGGATCATTTTTCTAAACTGAACATTATTGAGTCGAGTGACTACGGGCACGTCTGTACTGGCAGTCTCGATCAGTTTTGAAATCAACACGGCTCCGGCCTGAAAGCAGGCTTCGCATTGAAGGACGCCGGGGAAAACCGGGAACGATGGATAGTGCCCCTGAAATACTGGCAAGTCGGTCGGCAGGCGTTTTCTGGCAACGATATGGTTTTCGGTGATTTCGGTGATCTCATCCAGCCAAAGAAACGGGTCACGATGAGGGATACAGTTTTTGATTTCTTCGGTATTCATGATCCAGCTGCGAAAACATATCAGGATGAAGAAGAAAGCCCGGCTAGCATGAGCCGGGCTTGGATGAGATTCACTCAGGGAAACCGAATTTCGATCTTTGGGTTCACTTAGATTTCGATTTTCAGTTCTTCAATCTTTCGATAGAGGCTCGAAAGTCCCAACTTCAGTCGCTTTGCCGCTTCCTTCTTATCCGGGCACTGCTTCAGTACCCGAGTAATGTGCAACTTTTCATAGTGGCGCAAAGCAGATCGAAGGTCGTCTGTATCTGGAAGCGAAGAGCCCATTCCCAGCAAATCCGGTGGCAGATCTGACGGAAGAATCTCTTCTCCTTCGCACATCATCACGGCACGCTCAATGGCGTTGTCGAGCTGACGGACGTTTCCTTTCCAGTGGGCAGCCATCAAGGTACGAATGGTATCGCTGGTTGCCCCGGAAACACGTTTCCCCATGGTTTCCCGATGGCGAATGATGAAGTATTCCACGAGCTCCGGAATATCATCCAGACGCTCCCGAAGTGGCGGGATCCGAATTTTTACGCCGTCCAGACGGTAGAACAGATCTTCCTGGAAGTTGCCCTCAGAGACTTCGCGACCGAGATCACGTGACGTCGCGGCAATAATTCGGGCTTCCACTTTGACAGCCTCAGAACCGCCGACCGGCATGAACTGTTGGTATTCAATTGCTCGAAGCAACTCAGCCTGAGTTCCAGGCGGAAGTGCAGCAATTTCATCAAGAAAGACGGTTCCGCCACCCGCTGTCCGAAAGGCTCCCGGTTGCCCCCCTTCGACACCAAACAACTGCGCTTCCAGCATCTCGACCGGCCGAGTACCACAATTGACAGCGATGAATTTCTCGTCCTTATTCGGGCCGGCCATGTGAATTTCTCGAGCAAACAGCTCTTTCCCTGTCCCGGTTTCTCCCACAAGCAACACGTTGGAATTCGTGGCCGCGACTTTCCGAATCGTCTTCAGCGTGTTCTGCAGGATCGCACTGGAACCGACGATCTGATCGAACCCCGCACTTCGGGCGAGGTCTTTGCGAAGTCGCTGATTTTCGCTGTAGAGATCCTGAAACTTGAACAGGCGTTGCAGCCGATTGGTCAATTCTTCGAAACGGACCGGCTTCACCAGATAATCAAAAGCCCCGGCCGTAAACGCCTCGACGGCATTTTCGACGGTCGCATAGGCCGAAATCACAAGCACAAAAATGCCCGGGTTCAGGCGGTGTAGCTGACGCAGCAGACGCACGCCATCGCCGTCCGGAAGCTGAACGTCGCAGATTGCCACGTCGTAGTCGCGTTCCTTGACGATATTCAGCGCTTCCGAAACGGTCCCGGTGGCTCGCACTTCAAAGCCTTCGCCCTGAAGAAATTCAGCCATCGTTTCCCGAATAATCTGCTCGTCTTCAACGATCAAAATCGACTTGCGCTGGAAGATAATTCCCGACACGACATCTGCCTTCAATAAACTGATCTCGAAACCGCTCCCTCGCTGAGAATCCCTGAACATCCTGTCCGCGAGACTATAGAAAACTCTGGCCCGTTTGACGATTCAAAGAGCCCCCTGGCCTACAATCCGTCCGGATTTGTTAAGACCGCGCCGGAAGATTCTGCGCTGGCGGCACGGAAATCAATACTTTTGCAGATCGGATTTGCGGTGGAATGGCAGTTCTGGATTGATGTTGGCGGCACGTTTACCGATTGCATCGGTTTTGGACCGCAGGGACGCCTGGTGCAGAAAAAAGTACTGAGTTCCGCTACCGTCCACGGTCACGGCGTTCTCAGCTTCGAGAGCTGCGATCGACTGTTGATCGCGGATTCTAACCTTCGACTTGATCCTGATGGTTTTTGGAAAGATGCCCAATGCACCCTGCTCGACAACACGGGTTGTGAACAAGCCAAGGGCACAGTGTCCTGGTTCGACGCTGCAAATGGTAGTCTGCAGCTGTCCCCCATATCCGATCTGCCCACACTGGAGACAGTTTCACCCGGACCCGTTAAATATCTGCTGCAGCCGCGCTGGCCAGCGCCTGTGCTCGCAATTCGATCCATTCTGAGGCTGTCATCTGATCAGCCATGTCCTGCAGTCAGCGTTCGGTTCGGGACCACACGGGGAACGAATGCTCTTCTGACCCGCACCGGTGCCCGAACGCTTCTCGTCACCACAAAAGGATTTGCGGATGCCCCGCTCATCGGCAATCAGTCGCGGCCCGACCTGTTTGCGCTCAATATTACCAAACCAGCCCCGCTGTTCTGTGATGTGATAGAGGTCGACGAGCGAATCTCCTCAACCGGCAGTGTTCTCTGCAATCTTGCCGCAGACGAACTAAAGAAACTTGAAGCTCAGCTCACGCAGCGGCGACATGCCGGCATTCAATCGGTAGCCATATGCCTAATGAACGCCTACGCCAACGATTTGCACGAGAAAGCAGTCGAACAGCTGGCGAGGCAGGCAGGCTTTTCGGAGGTGAGTCGTTCCACCGAAGTGTCGCCATTGATTCGATTCATTCCTCGCTGCGATACGTCAACGCTGGACGCCTATCTGAATCCGGTCCTTAGAGAATATCTGCAGGCAGTGGAGGAACATCTGCCGGGCAGCCACGTTCAGGTGATGACATCCACCGGAGGGCTGGTGGCAAGCGGGAATTTCCGAGGACGCGATTCTATTCTTTCCGGACCTGCCGGTGGCATTGTTGGTTTTGCAAGCGTGGCAAAAGCCGCTGGTTTTTCGAGAGCCATCGGCTTCGACATGGGAGGAACCAGCACGGACGTTGCCAGATTCGATGGCCAATTCGAATTCGATAACGAAACCACGAAGGCGGGCGTTCGCATGATGACGCCCATGCTGGCCATTGAAACCGTGGCCGCCGGCGGAGGAAGTATCTGTGGCTTCGATGGGGTTCGACTATTCGTGGGCCCGCAAAGCGCAGGAGCCAGTCCCGGCCCCGCCTGCTATGGAGCGGGAGGTCCACTCACAGTGACCGATCTGAATGTGTTCCTGCGACGCGTCCCTGCCAAATACTTTCCGTTTCCACTGGACATGGCAGCCGTGCAGAACCGACTGACGGAGTTGCACCTCACCATCGACCCGGATGCTGCGGTGTCCGAATCTGCTCTCTCACAGTTGGCAGAAGGATTGCTTGCAATTGCCAACGACAACATGGCAAATGCTATCCGGAAAGTTTCCATCGCCCGGGGATATGATCCCGAAGACTATGTTCTTGTGAGTTTCGGAGGTGCCGGCGGTCAGCATGCCTGCCGCGTTGCCGCCAGTCTGGGCATTCGCCGGGTTCTTATCCATCCGCTTGCGGGCGTGCTGAGCGCCTACGGTATGGGAATGGCGGATGTCAGAGCGATTCGGCAGCGCAGCGTGCTGCTGGAATTGTCCGGGGATGTATTGAGTCAGCTCAGTCGGATTGCTCAGGAGCTCGCCCGTGAAGCCATCAGTGAGGTACGTCAGCAGGGAGTCACTGCAGACAGGATCACCCCGGTGCATGTATTTGCAAACCTGCGATACGCAGGCACCGACTCAACAATTCAACTGTCTTTCAATGAAGACCCGCAAATACTGCGGGAGCATTTTGAATCCGAGCATCGAAGATTGTACGGATATCAACGTCCGGATCGATCCGTTGAGATTGCTTCCCTTGGAGTCGAAGCAACAGGAGAATCAGGGGCAACCGTGAGTTCCTCATCCCCTCGTATCAACACACCGCACGACCAGCGTGCGTCTACTGCGGATCAGGAGATCGCATGCCCCGAGAATTCAGATGTCTGGTTCGGGGGAGCCATCCATTTAACCAGCATCATTCAGCGGGGCAGTCTTCTCACGGGCCAGATGATTCGTGGCCCCGCGATTATCTGCGAGCCCACCTCCACTATTGTAATTGACCCCGACTGCCGCGCCGAAGTAACCGAAACAGGAGCCGTCCTGATCACCGTTCCGTCGTCCAGCACCGTTCCGTCGTCCAGCACCGTTCCGTCGTCCAGCACCGTTCCGTCAGCCAGCACCGTTTCTTCAACAAGCAAAGTGCCAGTGTCGGGGCGTTTGCAGTCGTCGGACACGCAGCTGAATGCGGAAGCGTGCCGCCAGGAATCTGAGAGACATCGAAAGCCGGTTGATCTGGTTCGCCTGGAACTCTTCAGCAATCGGTTCACGTCCATTGCAGAACAGATGGGGGAGATGCTTCGCCGTACGGCCACTTCCACAAACGTACGAGAACGCCTCGATTACAGTTGTGCATTGTTCGATGACAAAGGTCAACTGGTTGTGAATGCTCCCCATGTTCCGGTGCATTTAGGCGCTATGGGCGAAACCGTTCGCGCTGTGATGACGGATCATCCAAACATGATGCCGGGGGACGTTTTCGTTACGAACGATCCCTACAGGGGCGGCTCGCATTTACCGGATGTCACGGTAATTACGCCGGTTTTCATCGACGCCGCCCAAACACCGAGCTTCTTTACTGCGAATCGAGCTCACCATGCCGAAATTGGAGGCATCCGGCCGGGCAGCATGCCACCAATGTCGTCAAATCTTGCCGAGGAGGGCGTCCTGATCCGCAGTCGGAAACTCGTGGATCGCGGCGTCAGCTGTGAAGATCAACTCCGACAATTGCTGCTTTCAGCACAATTCCCCTCGCGCGCTGTCCATGACAATCTGGCTGACCTGGCCGCCCAGGTGGCCGCCAACGAATGTGGCGTCAGATTACTGAAGGAACTCGTCCAGACAACTTCGCTGCAACAAGTGGCTGACTATATGGCCCACCTTCAGGATGTCACGGCTCAAAAAGTACAGCAGGCATTCCTGAGTCTGGGTAACTGCAAACGCACTTTTCGTGACGAACTGGATGATGGAACTCCGATTTGCGTATCCATAACGATAGATGGAGCGAAAGCAGTCATCGACTTCACAGGGTCGGGCGACGTCCATCCGGGCAACCTCAATGCAAATCGTGCCATTACGACTTCTGCAGTGCTTTATACTTTGCGTTGCCTTCTCGCAGAGGAGGTGCCACTCAATGCCGGAGTTCTTCGCCCCGTGGAACTAATAATTCCCCACGGGATACTGAACCCGGCGGAAGGTGAATCACCCGAAACGACTCCGGCCGTTGTTGGAGGGAATGTTGAAACTTCGCAGCGTATTGTGAATGCACTCTTCGGAGCATTGCAACTTGCGGCAGCCAGTCAGGGAACGATGAATAACCTCACGTTTGGTGACACCACATTCGGCTATTACGAGACCATTTGCGGAGGTGCAGGAGCCACGGCCAGCGCCAGCGGCGCCGATGCGGTTCATACGCACATGACCAACACGCGTCTGACTGATCCCGAGATACTTGAAAAGCGGTATCCGGTACGACTGCGAAGGTTTTGTATTCGAAGGGGTTCAGGCGGCCCTGGGCGTAACTCCGGCGGGGACGGTATAATTCGTGAGCTGGAGTTTCTTCGGCGGGTTGAGATCTCAATGATGTGTCAGAGTTTCCAGCATCCGCCCTATGGTATGCTCGGTGGTCAGCCCGGAGCCACCGGCATCAACGAATTGCAGAGTCCCGGCGAGGATTCCTTTCGGGTCGTTGGCGGGTCTTTCCATGCGTCTGCAGAATCCGGAAGCGTTCTTCGTATTCAGACCCCGGGTGGTGGTGGGTTCGGACAACCGGCCCTGTCAAATCCCGATGCATGACAGCGCTATGAATCGGTTCAAGCGTCGTAAGCCTTTCCCCTAAAAAGAGGGCCGCGTTCCAGGTGAGGAACGCGGCCACAGGTCAGACCTGGGAGCCCGGCTGACATGTTCAGAATCCTGACGTAATATTTCCGTCGGAAATAAAGGCGAGGTTATTCAAGAGCGTTCCGTCCGCGTTTTCGCTCAGAAAGCGAACGGATCCATCACCCATCGCCACCTGAGTTCCGCCAGTATGCAGACTTCCGACAGTCCCCCAGTCTCGCAGCTGACCGTTGGCGTGCGTGCTGGTGTTCGGAGTGCTCCACCACGGACAGCAGGTCCAGTAATTGATCTTGCGAAAGTTCGGCGCGCTTGCAGCTCCGGGATCGGCGACGGCAAGGTCCAGACCGTTCCCAACCCATTTCGAATGGCCCCACGACTGATTGATGCCGTTTTTAACCTGCCGCGTTGTTTCCAGCAGCATCACCGTATTGCTGGTCCCGTCCGTAATGTCACGAAGGCGACTGTTTGACTGCAGCCCAAACAAACGACGAGTCTGCGTGGCTCGTGTCACCCACATCGTCATGTTCTCGTGATAGCGTTCGACAGAAAAATCGTAATTAATCAAAGGGGCATAGTGTCCATTTTGCTGCGCCTGTGCACTGATGACATAATTGGCCGAAGTCCCTGTATAGACAACGTCCCCCGGATCAGAAGGGCAAAGAAATGCAGTGAGCACTCGGCTGACATACTGCGAATTTCCATTAAGAAAAGGGTCTGCCATCGTACCAGCCAGAGTTGCTGCGCCGGATCGGTTATAGGAACCAACAGCCCCGGAAGGATTGATGTTGTTGAAGAGTGCAGACTGTTCAATGAAGGGCAGCACGCCAATCCAGCCACGAGAATTCAGCATCGCACCAGGATTTCTGGCAACACCAGGTTTGTCGCCATTGGTGATTGAACCATCGACGTTCGTCGACATGGGAAACATGCTGTAGGTGTCGTGGTAATTGTGACACGCCAGCGCAAGCTGCTTGATTTGATTCTTGCACTGCGTGCGACGAGCTGCTTCGCGGGCCTGCTGCACAGCAGGCAATAGCAACGCAATCAATATGGCGATGATGGCAATCACCACCAGAAGTTCGATCAGTGTAAACCCGCGTCGATTGAAACGGCGCATTTGTAATTCTCCATCGGTTAGAAGATTCCTGCTGCCTGAATCGGAACTCGACTGCCGTCAGGTTCGCGGGAATTGCTTCAGCACAGAACGATCTGGAAGACCGTCTTCAGACATGTCACTCCTTCGAACAGCGCTTTGGAAGCAACCGGCAACAGTTACGTCATCGTCAGATAGGTAAACAGACCGGTCTGGTAGACAGCCAGCGATCCGGTAACGGGAATTGTTTTTCTGCTGCGCCATTTATGCATCAGGAGCAGAACGGACATGACCACCAGCGTCCCCGCGATCTTCGCGCGAAGGAAAAGTTCTACATCGCCATGGTTAAGCTGCAGGAGGTAAAGACCAATGGGATTCTCTTCGACCTCCAGCATGATTTCGCTGAATTTGACCGTGAGCCACACGTCATATGCAGAAACACCAAGGATGATACTGCACAGAAATGGAAATACGTACGATCGGAATCGAGACATGACTATCGCCTTTTCGACACGAACTTACCTGCGTTACAGACGCCATTCACTGGACTGACAGCACGGAGACTTGTCAGACGCGGCTACGTGACTCAGGTAGCAATGAGCGTGCCGATTGCGATTTCGTGAGAATCAGGCTTTGGCAGAAGCAATTTTGGGCGGAGCTGCATTATTGCTGAGCACGCATCCCCCTTTAACGCGAACATTCATGGGGCGTTTTACGGAGGTATCTGCCAGAACACAGGATTGAGATGCCTTCCCGCTCCACTTTGAAACGAACTTCATGCAATTCTTAACAAAGAAGGTTCAATCCGGGGTGCAGTGAAGTTCTTCAGAATGCTGTGAACTCTTTCCAGTGAGCTCTTTCAAGTGCAGTGAGCTCTTTAGAGTGCGATGAATTTCTCCAGGGCCTTGTAAGAGCCCCAGAGACCTGCAATCAGTAGCGCCAGACTTGAAATGGCGAGTGCGAAGTCCCACAGCTTTCCGGGATGAAGTCGGCGATCCGTGATGTTATGCCGAAAATACATCGCGCTGAACGCCAGAATGGGCAGCATAACCGCCTGCGTGAGGCCGGCGATAACGATCAGTGTCACAGGTGCCTCCTGAAACAGCAGAAATGCCCCGACACAGGCAAGTGGCAGCAACGTCGATAAAGTGCGCACAAGTTTTTTTCGCTGCGGGGAGTCATTGTCCTTGCTGCTCAGGCCGATTACGCCGATGAAGTCGGCAATCATACGTGCATTGCCGGCATTCGCGACCAGATACGTGGAATACAGCACAGCGATCGCTCCGCTCAGGAACAGCCACTTCGCGTATTCACCAAAGATGGGTACGTAACTTTGTGCCAGCGTGCTGACCATTCGAGTTCCCTCCGGGTTTCGCCCTTCCGAATGCAGCACGGCCACTCCCAGGAAAAAGAAGGCAGCTGTGGCGGCTGTGTAGATGACCATGGAAGCAAACGCATCGAACTCCATCACCCGAAACCATCCGGCAGCACGTCGATGCCAGGCTTCGCTTTCATCTCTCGGACCAGCTGAGCGGGCATAGCCCTTCTCCAGGCACCAATACGGATAACTGATGAGTTCAGTGGCACCAACGCCGATAATCCCGAAAGCAGCGAGGGCAGTCAGAAGTGCCCCTTTCGTTCCGGGCAATCCGAACGAAAGCCCCTGAAGAATCTGACTGCCGGAAATGGCATACTTCGTGGACTGAAGTGCGATGACATTGCCAATGGTGATCAGTGTAAAGCTGACAACAAGCACCACAGAGACTTTTTCAATCGCGCCGTAACGTCCCACAAACAGCAGTGCCGCCGTCAGGACACCAATGATAATCACCCAATTGCGATCGTCCGTTGTCACGGGATCCACAAGTGTTTGGCCGTCTCCATCAACCAGGGCCTCGCCTCGGGTGGCCAGATCAAGAATCGTTTCTCCGCGTTCACCAAGTCGCTCCAGATCTTCGGCAACCCAGATCATCTGACGTTCAAATCTGGCCGCGTCCTGTTCACTCAGAGATTCCGGCGTGCCGGATTTCTTCCATTCTGCATAGCTGAGAATGTCTTTCTCTGCAGGCATTGCCACCGCATCACGATAATCACCCGTCAATGGAAATGTGATCGCCAGGGCCTGTCCCACTCCACCAACGATGCCGCCGAGTTGTCCGATGGTGGCAACCATCATGATCCCCCACACGGCAACGACCCAGTTCACGCCGGCAATGCGAGGTCCGGGAACATGATTCAGGCTGGTCAGCGTTGTTTCGCCATGGCTGATGGTGAATCGTCCCAGTTCCAGCTGAACAAAGACCTTCACCAGACACCCGACAATGATCAGCCAGAGCAGAGAGATTCCGGCTTCGGCCCCGGTCTTGGTTGTCATCACCAATTCGCCGGAACCAACGATGTTGGCCGCAATAATCAGTCCCGGTCCAATTTGTCTGACAATGGTGGAAAAGCGTGTGGGTGGTTCCACAATATCCGAAGGCTGCCGTCGATCCACAATCTTGTCGGAGATGCTGGAAGCGTTGTCAGTCATCGGAATTCTTTTCCCTGTACAGTTGGAGATGCAGACGACCGTACGCAAATCACGACGGCAGAAAAGACCTGACCACGAGACCAGGCAGCAAAATGCGAATGGCAGGCAGCATCTTTGATATCCCCTGCTGCCGATGATCGACAGCAGGGAAGCGGGCCGATGACATCTGCCTCGTCTGGTTGGAACCGGGTTCGTGCCTCAACAGCAATCGCAGAAGGCTATTCTTCGTCTGCACGCAGTTTTGCAAGTACGGAAAGGTCTTCGAGTGTGGTCGTATCCTGCGTGGATTCTCGACCCGCAGCAATGTCACGCAGCAGGCGCCGCATGATCTTTCCACTGCGTGTCTTCGGGACGCTGGCCGCAAAACGAACCTGGTCCGGAGTCGCAAGTGCGCCGATATGATGGCGAACGTGGCTGATCAGTTCCTTCTTAAGCGCGTCGTCTCCTTCACCACTTTTCAAAGTGACGAAGCAGCAGATACCTTCGCCTTTGATTTCATGAGGAAATCCAACAACCGCCGCTTCCGCGACGGCGGGATGAGAAACCAGTGCGCTTTCCACTTCCATCGTGCTCAGTCGATGACCGGAGACATTGATTACGTCGTCGACGCGTCCCATCACCCAGATGTATCCATCCTGATCCCGCCGAGCGCCGTCACCGGCGAAGTAGCAACCTTCCACTTCGCTGAAGTAGGTCTGCACGAATCGATCGTGGTCGCCGTATAGCGTCCGCAGCATGTGAGGCCATGGCTGTCTCATCACAAGAAGGCCGCCCTCATTGGCCCCCAGACTCTGACCATCTCGAGTCACGATATCCGGAACCACGCCCGGCAGAGGCCGCGCGCAGCTGCCAGGTTTGGTCGCCGTGATGCCAGGCAGCGGACTGATCATGATGCCGCCGGTTTCTGTTTGCCACCAGGTGTCAACGATCGGACAGCGTTCCTGTCCAATAACGCGATGGTACCACATCCACGCTTCCGGATTGATTGGCTCGCCGACACTGCCCAGAAGTCGCAGACTGGACAGGTCGTACTTTTCTGGCCATTCATTTCCCCACTTGATGAACGCCCGAATTGCCGTGGGTGCGGTGTAGAAAATACTTACGCGATACTTTTCGATGATCTCCCAGAAGCGGCCTTCGTCTGGCCAGTTGGGAGCCCCTTCGTACATTACAATCGACGCACCATTCGAAAGCGGTCCGTAGCAGATGTAGCTGTGTCCGGTGATCCAGCCGATGTCTGCGGTACACCAGTAGGTGTCATCTTCCTTCAAATCGAAGACCCACTTCGATGTCATCGTGGTGCCAAGCAGGTAGCCGGCGGTAGTGTGCATCACACCTTTGGGTTTCCCGGTACTGCCGGAGGTGTACAGGATGAAAAGCGGATGTTCGCTGTCCAGCGGGACAGGATCACATTCTGGTGCGGCGCCTTCCATCAGATCGTGCCACCAGAAATCTCGGTCCGGCACCATATCACACTCGCCGCCAGTTCTTCTGACGACCACAACCTTTTCTACGGATGGTGACTTGTTGAGACTTTCGTCGACGGCAGCCTTCAAAGGAATCTCTTTGCCGCGGCGCCATCCGCCATCAGCCGTCACAACCACCTTCGCCTGTGCATCATTATTTCGGTCTGCAACGGCGTCAGCACTAAAGCCGCCGAAGATTATCGAATGCACAGCTCCAATGCGGGAACACGCCAGCATCGCGATGGCGAGCTCCGGAATCATGGGCATATAAAGAGTGACTCGGTCGCCCGTTTCCACGCCCAGTTTCTTCAGCACATTCGCAAACTTGCAGACTTCGCGATGGAGGTCCTGGTACCGAAGAACTCGCGTATCCCCAGGTTCTCCCTCCCAGATCAAAGCCGCCTTGTTTCGATTGGGACCTTTCAGGTGCCGATCGATGCAGTTGTAACTGACGTTGATCGTGCCACCGACAAACCATTTGGTATTCGGCATTTCCCCTTCCATGGCACTGTCGAAACGCTTGAACCATTCAAGGTTCTGTTCTGCGAGCTCTCCCCAGAATCCAGCGGGATCGTCTTTGGCATGCTGCCACATTTGCTGGTATTGCTCTTCACTGCTGATATTGGCCGCGGCGGCAAAGGTGGCTGGCGGTGCAAATGTGCGAGTTTCCTTGAGTGTACTTTCGATCTTCTGGCTGCCTGTTTCGCTCATTCCTGTTTCAGCTCCTGCGCGATTCCTGCGCGAACGTTTGATTTCGTGGGGTGATTTGAATGTTGGAAGTCCAACGGAAAAGGAGAGCCCCGCATTTTGCGGACAACCGCATTGAAAGTCCAACGTCACGCCATGCCCGGATCGCCCGGAAGCGTTGTTCGTGCCGTTTCCGCCCCACGAATCGTTATTTCTTTCCTCGACCGGACTTACCGCCACTCCAGCAAGAACCCCGATGTGGGTTTTCGTACCCGCGCCGCAGTGGATGCCCGGCTGGCAACGCTCGATCGAGAACCCTCACAGGCGCTGTCTGTTCTCAGGTAATCGCATGCTGATCATTCCATTCGCAAGCGGTTGCCCTTTTCGTTTCTCAAACAGGTCCTCCAGTGACCGGTTCATTCCGTAGCCCGTCCCGCAAAGGACCGTTGCGGCTACCGCAGGTAGCAACGATGGCGCGGCCAGCATGAAAAACGAACTCACCCAAATCCAGATCCCCGTCAGACTTCCGACAAACGCAGCCATGTTGTCATGAAACGCACGTTCTTTTCGAGCGAACAACATCCCTCCGATAAGTCCCGGGATTATTGCAGGCCAATACGCTCGCTCGTCCCTGATCACGATCGCCGTGATCACAGTGATGGCCAGTATCGTGTAGACGGCTATTCGTAATTCGACCGCAAACTGGCTGACAAATCGCTGTGGATCCATGCCAAGAAAACGAACCATCGCGCCGATGGGAAGCCCGGTCATAATAAATGCCACGATGGGAATCAGAAACAGACAACCTTCCGGCGCGCCGCTTGTGAACACATGCCCCAGCAGCTCAACGTCGCTGCGATCAGGTTCGCGTTTGACACAGGCAGACACCATCTCCAAAGGTGTCGCTTCCGGACCAAACACCTGGCCGGAAATGAGTTCACAATGGTGTCGAAGTTCTGCTTCTGTATGCAGCCGCTTCAGAATCCTCGCATCCGCATAAAGAATCTGAGATCGTCGGCCCGACGCCACAAGCTCTGCGTAGACCTGTTCACCAACCGTCGGGCTGTTCATCTGTGGAAGTCCGTGATTGCACTGCCCTGGTGGAAACAGCACCGGGACATGGAGAATCTGAATATCACGACCAGCAATTCGCTATCGGCAAGAAAATTCAATCACAAATTCCAGCAAGAGTTATTCGGCGGAGCATATTGCCAGTCAGATCACTCCTGCAACGATGATGCCTTCCATCCCGACAACTGACTTTGATTCGAACGGTCCGCATAAAAGATTATATGCCGATCCTGTTTAACTCGATTTTCAGATTATGTTCCAATCAATCGTGACATTCCTGACGTACTGATAGTAGTCTAACACTCTGTCAAAAATCGGGACTGGGTCGAGCAGGAGACTTTTAAATACGATGGTTTCCAGTCCTCCTGCGTGCGTGTCCCGGTTTTTCGCCCCTTTTCTCAGCTCGATTTCAGTCACCTGATCCCGTGAATTCTTTCCACCCCAACCCTTCGCGTGCGGTATCGCAGAGACAATCATCTCTGCCTGAGGGTGTGGTGCGCTGCGGAAATGCTATTGGTAAGCTGATTGTTGCGTGTCTATTGGCGGTTCTGTGGCAGCAGCCAACCGTGCATGCCGGGTGTGGAGACTACCTGTTCCGGAATGGTAAACCTGTTTCGATGGACCACCATCCGGCATCTGCTGGAATGCCAAAACCCGATCATCAACTGCAGCCAGCGTCGGCGCTGGTGATCGACGAGCGACCAGTGTCAGAACCGGTCGCTCCGTGCCATGGGCCGGGTTGTTCAGCCCAAAAGCCCATTCCGCTCGCTCCAACTCCATCAAAATTGGTGACTTCATTCTCTGACGCAGCCTTCCTGACAGTTGCAGGCCGCCTGTTTGGCCTGCCATCAGAAAGAATGGCTCCTGCGACTTCCGAAGGGGTCGCGTTTTACCGTGCCGAATTGCTGTTTCGGCCGCCAAAGCCGTCACAGGCCTGACGGTTTCCGGACACTGCTCGTGCGCAGGTGCTTCGTGGAACGCTGGTCATAGCAGTTCGGCGTATGGAACCCGACCGCAAGGCATATCGTCGTGTTCCCGTCGCCCCATCCGCTGGATGATGCTGCAGACCTGAGCGTTCGCCGTTGGCACTGCTCAGGGACCTCCGACAGTCGCGGGAAGTCGAATTGTCATCAACAGATCTCGTGTGTATCCGTTTGGCCCTGATTCGGCCTGCGGTGATACCTCTGCAAGGTCTGCGTATGCTGTCGAACTCCCGTCTGTTTCTCAGCGTTGTCCTGCCTGTGTGACTGGCATGCCCGGAGCTGTCAATCATCCGCCATCAACCCGGCAGTTCTCTGCTGCGTGATGCCAACGTCTCGGGGATTGTCCCGTCGATGGTTGTCACGTCGATGGTTCGCATCGTCTGCGACTGACGCTGGCAGTGTCTGCAATTGATCCGCACCGGGTCGCTGACTGCTATTCACCGGCATCCTTACCTGCTGCGCTCCAAAGCAACTGAAGATTCCTGTATTGCTCTTATCACTCTCATTCGAACCTATCAGGAGAGACATAATATGTATCAACAAAGCAAACGTCATCGTGGTTTTACACTGATTGAACTTCTGGTCGTCATCGCCATCATTGCCATTTTGATTGCATTGCTGTTGCCAGCAGTGCAGCAGGCCCGCGAGGCAGCGCGTCGAACGCAATGCCGCAACAACCTCAAGCAACTGGGACTGGCGCTTCACAACTATCATGATGTCCACTTGTGCTTTCCGTTCGGACACTCCGATAACAACGGCAAGTACTCCGCAATCAGTCAGCTGCTTCCGTATTTTGAGCAGGGCAACGTTTACGCTCTGATCGATTTTTCATTACCGCATGATCACGCAAATAATGCGGTCGCTCGACTGACCGAGTTACCCATGCTTCGTTGTCCAAGTGACTTCGAGAATCCACTGGCGTCTCGAGGCGGTGCAACAAACTACATGATGAATAAGGGAGCTGGCGTTCTCTGGGGTGCTCCCACAGGCCCTAACGCAATACTTCCTGCCCAGAATGGCGTCATGTATTTTGGAAGCAGGGTACGATTTCGCGATATCACAGATGGCACTTCTAACACCGCGGCCGCCAGTGAACGCGTTCTTGCCGACGGAAATAATGGGCTGGTGTCACCGACTGCGGATGTCTTCTTCAGCCCGGCAGCTCCACTGAACGCCGACGAAGCCGTACAGATGTGTAATGCTGTCGACATCAACGACCTGGCCAGCCAGTTTCCCCTGTTCATGGGCGCGCCGTGGATCAATGGGCAACACACCTATCTGCATACCAATGTCCCCAACTCCCGGTCGTGCGGTTTCTTTACGATTGGTCGCGCATCGATGCCCCCCAGCAGCAAACACACGGGGGGCGTTCAGGTCCTGCTCTGTGATGGTTCGGTCAGATTTGCCTCTGACAATGTCAGCCTGGTCACATGGCGAGCATTGGGAACACGCAACGGTGGTGAATTGCCGGGAGAATTTTAGATGGTCTACGGTTCGTCCAATTTATCGAGTTCCACAGATTCTATTCATTCGCGGAAGTGGTTTGTTGCGTGGGTGCAGGCGGCAGCAGTCTGCCATTGGGCTGCGCTGTGGATCATCGGTCTCGTAGTGATCCCAGGCTGTGGTAATACGGCAGGCCCATATGCTGTTCGCGAAGACTTAGCTCGCGAGACTCTCAATCTCGCACTGGAATCATGGCAGTCCGGGCAGTCCGCGGCCTCTCTCAGGGAACGCGAACCGCCCGTTGTTGTTCAGGATTTCGACTGGTCGGCTGGTAAAAGGCTGAAGGAATTCAGCGTGCTGACAGAGGGAGAGGCCCTGGACGCCAACCTCTCTGTCCAGGTTCGACTTGTTCTTATGGACGAAAAGGGAAGCTCCGCGGCAAAAGAAGTCTGGTATCTGATTGGCACAGATCCGGCACTTACAGTCTTTCGGGACAGCCTGCGATAGCAGCCTGTTGAAAAACGGGACTGGCTCAAGCAGGAGACACCAACACACGACAGTTTACAGCCATGCTGCGTGTGCCTGTCCGATCTTTCAACGGACAGATAGCAGCCAGACTTTCGGTAAAGCATCGGGGCATGACTGAAGGCCCCCTTTGCCGCAAACCTTACTTACCAACACAGGCGTGCTCCGCCTGCTGACGCATTTTTGTTTTAGGATTTAATAGATATGAAATTACTCTTCATCCTGCCCGCATTGGGCCTCACCATCGCATGGTCCCAGCTGTCAATGACCGTGATTCAGGCGGAAGATCGATCGACAATTACCGTTTCCAGCGTGACGGTGTCTCCCGAAGGAACACCGCCTGCCCCCGGACCGGAGTTACTGAAGTACACGCCCGAAGAAATCGAGAGGGCGTATGAAGGTCAGCCGCTGCCGGAAGGAGTGCGGATGTATCTGGCGATCGTGCGTGGCGGAAAAATGAACGGAAGCGAGGGATGGTTTGGCCCGGCCGCGACGCGATATCACTGGGACTGGCTTTGCAGAACCCACCACATTTCCGGCGACCGTCTGGGCCAAAAACAATTCCTGGGTGACCCTTCGGCGTTTCAGATTCTGGATCGCAACAACGATGGATATATCACAGCAGATGACCTGGACTGGTCCGACACGAATGAATGGGTTCGAAATTCATATGCCATCAATCGCTGGTTTCGCCGAATGGATGAATCGGGTAACGGAGAATTCTCCCGATCCGAATGGGTGAGCCTGTTCGACAGGCTTGCAGGTCAATCCGACGAAATCCGGTTTGATCAGCTGCGGGACTCAATCTTTGCGGGTTCTGGTGCTGCGTTTCAGTCGGGTGATGCACCTACCAAAGAAACGCTTGTGCAGGGTTTGCTGGCAGAGGAGGTCGGTTCGCTGAAGGAAGGGCCGCCACTGGAAGGATTGGCACCTGATTTCGAGCTTCCTGTGCTGAATGGTGATTCAACGATCTCGCTGCAATCACTCGTCGGCCAGAAACCCGTGGTGCTGATCTTTGGTAATTTCACATGTGGACCATTTCGATCGATGTATCCAGCCGTCGAACGCGTTGTTAGCCGACATCGTGACGACGCCAGTTTTCTGATGATCTATGTCCGCGAAGCACATCCAGCAAATGGATGGGCAATGAAGTCGAATCAAAAAGCAGGAATTGAAATCCTTCAGCCTGTGACTCTGGAACAGCGGGTTGATGTGGCACAGCAGTGTTCCAAAATGCTGGAGCCCACCATTCCACTGCTTGTCGATGATGTCGATGACAGGACGGGGCACGCGTACAGTGGCATGCCAGCGAGACTCTACGTGATCGATCGAAAGGGAAAAGTCGCCTACAAGAGTGGTCGAGGTCCATTCGGGTTTAAAGTCGACGAAATGGAACAATCGCTTGTCATGCTGCAGCTTGACGAACAGATTCAGGCCTCTCCCCCCAACGATGCTGAAAAATAACGGACGCATTTTCAGCACACAAAGTCAGAAAATCTGAGGCAAGCGGTACAAAGCAAAAATGGTGGTGACGACACCACAAGCGATCGTCATCAGACCAAACAGAAAGATAATGGTTGCAGCAGCCGTGCCCGCGAATCCCGACAACATCTGATGTTCGGACAGCGGGTACTGGCGCCGCTGAATTCCACGCCATCCGGATCTCAAAATCATGGTCCCGTAATAGAACGAAGTGCATGCAGCCCCAGCAAAGATCAATGCAATTCGAACGGGTGAGAGTGCTACAATCATCTGGTCCTGTCCCTCGTTCTCCCGAAATGACTTCTTCCTGCAATCCGAGAATCCTACCAGAACAGCACTGGATGCAGAACTCGATCTGATCACCGTGAGCTGCCTTTGTCTGTCCGCTTTATTCCAAACACAGCCGCGCTTTTCGAACTTCATTCGATCACAACCTGCGGTAGCAACTCGCTTGACAACTCATGTGAAGATCCGAAACCACCGATCGAAGGCACTAAGGCCACCAGGCATAAAGGCACCAAGGCATTCATTCCTGAAAAGCCAGTGATGAAGTGTAAATACAGTAGTCGGCCGCACTCTGAATTTACCCTCTCCCCCAAAGTCACGATGCCGAGGGGAGGTTGCTCCATCCTGGAATTACTTGTTTCCATCGCGGTCATTGCCGTTCTCATGGCCCTTATTCTACGGGCCGTCCAGCAAGCACGGCAGGCTGCGCACCGAGCTCATTGCAGGAGCTGCTTCACCGCAAGCTCGAATATTAGAAGGGGACGAAACGTAGATCTTGGTCGTGCCGGCTTCCGCATGACGCAGCAGATCGCGGGAAGAAACCTGTCTGTCCCCAATTGCCGGGCCGGCCCGAAGGGTACTGAGCACAAGTGGGTCTGACACACTATTTCGCGACAGTAGTTCTTCACGGCGTGCACCGAGTATCGCTGCCTGATTCCAACAGGTGCGTCGCAAAACTGTGCCAAGAGGAAACCCGAAGCGTGAGCGAGGGATCAACCGCCCTGCGTAACCCCCCGTCTTGGTCACAGTCGTGCCAGTGCAGATGTCCGTTCCATTCCAGAACTGTGCCTGCCGCTCGTTTAACCCGCCCCAAAGGGGAGGCCAGCTCGACGCATTCTTA